>PIVQ01000406.1 GCA_003354055.1 Desulfobacteraceae bacterium
ATCCAGGAGCTCTGCCTGCTGAACAAAACATTTTTCAATCTTACCGACAGCCTCCATGAGTACATGATCCGGTATGCCATCATGTTTTTTGACCACACCTACGGGGATACCGTGCTGCTTGAAGACATGGAGCAGGATTTCAGATTCCGCAGTCGTTTCTTTGGCCAGCCCCCCAAACCGTCCGTATCACCTTCCAAGGCCAGAAAAGTGTTTCATCTAAGCAAGGAAGAATTCAAAGCCATGGATAAAAAGGCTCTGACCAGGGCGTTCCGTAAACTCGCCCGGGAACATCATCCGGACAAGGGCGGTGACCATGATAAGTTTGTAGAGATCAATGAGGCATATCAGGCATTGCTGAAAAAAATACGAAATTAAAGCAGGACAGCTCGAACCGTAATTTCCGTCAGGCTTTTTTTACGGTCTTGTGATAGAATCAGTATCTTAGGAAATTTCACAATAGGCATCGTTTTATCATTTCGTAATGTCCAAGGGAGACAGGTTATGGGGTTTTCACATCTTTTTTCGCCGGGCCGGATCGGAGAACTGAACCTAAAAAACAGAATCATCATGCCCCTGTACCCGACCAAATATGGGAAAAGCAGCCGGGTCACAAACCAGATGCTGGCCTTTTACCGGGCAAGGGCAAAAGGGGGTGTGGGACTTATCGTTCTTGACTGCCCCTGCCTTGATTACCCTGCCGCCTACAAGGGAGGCCATCAGCTTAGGTTTGATACAGAAGAATTTCAACAGGGAATTTTATCCCTTATCGGACTTATTCATGATCATGGCACCAAAGCCTTTATGCATCTCAACTATCTGAAGGAAAGAGAAGCGTCTCCTCACACCCCGGGTGCGAAAAAGAAAAAAGACAAATGGGTTGTCCCCATCGGCAATACCATGACCCTTGATGAGGCGGAACTGATACGGGGAAAGATGGTATTGGGTGCAAAAACGGCAAAACAACTGGGCTATGACGGAGTTGAAATCCAGGCCAGTTACGGGGGCCTTATTGCCCAGCTGCTTTCCCCCCTGCTGAATCGCCGCACGGACAAACTTGGGGGAAGTTTTAAAAACCGGATCTCGTTTTTGATTCAACTCATTAAGGATATCAAAAATGAGGCAGGACCTAAATTCCCAGTCATGGTCAAGCTGGTCTGCGATGAATTTGTTGAAGGCGGTATTACCATAGACGAGGGAATCCGCATCGCGAAGCAGGCGGAAAAGGCCGGGGCAGATGCCATCGTGGCAAACGGCGGGAATAAAGCCACAAAACACCTCACCATACCGGGCCAGGAATCGCCTCCAGTCCCCATGGTTCCCCTGGCAGCAGCCCTAAAATCAAAGATCAGCATCCCGATGATTGCCATCGGTAAAATCGGGGATCCAACTGAGGCAAACGCCATACTGTCAGCGGGACAGGCTGATTATATCGCTATGGCAAGAGGCCTGGTTGCGGATCCGGAGTGGCCGGTCAAGGCAGAAACAGGACGAGCGGACGAAATCCGCTACTGCGTATACTGCCTGGAGGACTGTGCAGACAAAGGAGTTAAGGGAATCGGCAGATGCTGTGCGATCAATCCCTTTGCAGGTCTTGAACATGAGATGAAACTCGTGCCGGCAACACTTATCAAAAAGGTCCTGGTGGTCGGGGGAGGTCCTGCCGGAATCCAGGCAGCTTTTACGGCCAATGCCAGGGGCCATGAGGTGACCCTGTGGGAAAAAGAAAAAGAACTCGGGGGCCAGGGCAGACTGATTCACATGGCCCCATTTAAAGATGAGATGAAAAAGGTAATGTCCCATTTAATCCATACCCTTGAAAAAACAAAGGTAAATGTAACGCTCTCCCACAGGGCAGATCTGGAAAAGATTTCCAATTTTAAACCCGACAGCCTGATCATGGCCACCGGATCCTGCCCCACCCTGCCGGATTTTGCAGGAATAAACCCGGATAATGCCGTTCTGGCCAGGGATATTTATGAAGGCACTGAAATCCCGGGCAGAAAGGTCCTTATTATCGGCGGCGGGGATGTGGGGTGCGAAACAGCTGAATGGCTTGCGGACCAGGGAAAACAGGTTACGATTATAGAACTTTTACCCCAAATTCTGAACAACATGAAAACGCTTCCCAAAAAACGGCTCACGGCAAGGCTGGCTGAAAAAGGGGTGAAAGTTCTAACCAGCACCCGGCTGATCCAGATAAATACGGATTACATACGTCTTCTGGATAAAGAGGACAAAGAATTTAAAATCCAGGCAGACCGTGTGGTGATCGCCATGACGGGCAGGCCGGAGAACCGCCTTGTCAATGACCTGAAAGGAGTCATTGACAATCTTTTTGTCGCGGGCAATGCCACAGAACTGGGTAACCTGGGCAGCGCCCTGCGCAGTGGCACCAAGGTAGCTCTAAGCATATGATGAGGGCTTAACAGGCTCAGGCTCCGGCGCCAATGCCATGACAAATATGCCTGCCAGAACCAGTGTCATCCCGATACCATGGGTCATGGTAAAACTTTCCTTGAGAAAGATACAGGAAAGGACCACTGCACTGACCGGCATAAAGGCGGAAAAAACCCCGGCTGTCGCCCCCGATACCCTGGAAACCCCCTTGAACCAGAGCAGATAGGCCAATACGGTAAACACTGCACCAAAATAGACAATGGATCCCCATGCCCCGGTACTCACCGAACTGAAATCAAAATCCATTGCCTGGTAAATGGAAAAGGGTAGAAACATCACAAACCCGGCAAAACAGAGATAACCGGTCAGGGCCATATTTGAAATAGCCGGAGATATCTGTTTTCTCATAAGCAGAAAAAAAGCCTCACCCACTACGGCCCCTATCATCATCAGATTACCCACCATATGCTTAGCATCAATCCCGCCCTGCCCAACCAGGCCGTTAACACTGATGACGCCTCCCACAACCAGCAAAACCGCCATAGTCTGCCACATCCCGGGCCGCTCCCGAAAGAGAAAAAAGGCCACCAGCGCCATCATGGCAGGCGAGGTACTGGTAATAATCCCGGCTTCAATGCCCGAGGTATACCGCAGTCCAAGCAGCATCAGCACCGTAAACACAAACTGCCCGCAAAAGGCCATGATGATCAATTGAACAAGATCCCTTTTCCCTATCTTAAACAGATTCTTTTCAGTCTTCATCAGCAGGGGCAGCATAAAAAGCGAAGCTATTGCAAACCGCATGCCTGATGCCAGAAACACAGGAAACTCTTGAGTAATCACTTTTCCGAACACCACGGAACTGCCCACAATAATCATGGCCATGCTCAAATTGATACAGGCAACAAGTTTTGATCCCATACATTCACTCCTTCATTTGAGTTCAACATGAGACCACACTGCCATAGAACAATTCTGCATTTCTTGGATAAAATTGCACTCGGGAAAACTTTTTCTGAGTCATTGATTGGCCAGAATCCTTGAGCGGTTTTCAAAAAAAAACAAATGCCCAAAATGTTACAAAAAGGGATTACCTTAAAAAGACATTCAAGTTTTTCCTTGCACAATAAACAAACAGACGATATAAATCCATTATCAAATTAGGCGTATCCGGCGCTGATCAGCAGTATAGTTCAAAAAAGTTCTACTTTGTGGCCTTTAGGCTATTAATACACTCTCTGACCGGAATGATCGGTTTAATTTTATAAAAACAGCATCAAATTCTAATATCAAAGTTTCCTATACTCGGGACTATATTTTATAAAATGCGTTTCGTTCTTAATTACAGGTAAAAAAAGGAGAGGGCAAATGGTAGGTATTTTAGCGTCCGTAGGTACTGCAGTCGTCACGGGTCTTGCAAGCGGGGTCGCATCAAAGATTTCCGGAGAGGCAACTGGCTGGGTTTTAGACGAGATTTTCGGCGATCCGAATGATGAACAAGCACAGGCGATTGAAAAGTTAGGCATGCAGCTTACCCAAGTGGCTGACGCTGTTGCAGCAATGGATAGAGAACTTAAGACGGATATGAAAATGATTCAGGCGGAGTTAAAAGCCATTGAACAGGAACAACTATATATTGCTTGGGAAATCCGCGATAATGATCTGCAAAATTATATCACGCAAATAAATGTTCAATACAATCGTTTTATAGAATACGCAGGCAACCCTCAAACAACGTCTCAGCAAGAAGTGACTAATTTAGTAGAGGAAATTCTAAACACCAACAATGGTGCTGCCGTGGTCATGGCACAAATTAACACCTTATTGACCGGCAGCGGAAGCAACAAGAGTGTGTTGCAACTTTATACCGAAATGATCGCCCCCTTAATCATGGATGGCAAACAGTCCTGTTATTCCGCTCTCGATGGCTATTTTAATTACTATGTTAATGCTGCCTATGCTCAACAACGTGCCCTATATTTATTGGTTGAAGCGTATCATCAGCAGAATAATGACCCCGTTGCCCAAGAGCAACGGATTAGTTATCAAAATTTTGTTAAGTCCCAGGAAATTCCTTTTGTATCCTCTATTGATATGATGCTGCGCCAGGAACTCAAGGGTGGAATTCGCCAAACTTCAGATTACCGTAGTTTTAGTTTAGACTATTGTAAAGGTCTCCAAGACTATTCCGGGCAGGCCTTCTATTCAGGACACTATAATCCAACACCGGCAAGGGCTAAGGCGGAAAGAATTCTGACCAACTCACTATGTCTTAAGTCAACGGATAATCGGCTTGTGGTATGGATGATTTACCCGACACTTTCAGATTGCTATCCACATTACCCACAAAAGGACTTTGATGGACTCGACGTATTGGTCAGCGTTGCAGGGAACCCTTCTGCTCATGGTATTTCCCCAGATTATTCTGATATAGTCGCCATAGTGGCAGATGACAATCCTGGCTATGATTATTATAACAAACAACACAAATTTAAACGTATGGTCTATCAAAACCTACCCGGTGGAAGTTATGTACTCAAGGATATGAATAACACCCAGGGACTGGATCCTGTAGATGGATCAAACCAGCAGATCAATTATTTCGAAGCTCCTAAATACCTAGCATATCAAATGATCTTAAACACTACGGTACAAGGTAATTTTATGGATTTTTCAGTTTACGCTGATCGAAGAAATGCGGTTTATGGGTATTCATATACACCATAGGGCAATCAACCAGTGTCCAATCCTCTAACAATTCCAGGCCGGCGACTTGCCATCGTCGGTCTGGGCTTAGCCGCAACCGGCCTTGGTCGGGTTTTATTTGAATTGATCCGGCACTTAAAGTCAAACTGGAATATGACCGCGGTATTACATGATGCTGATGGCAGTTTTCCGCTCATCGACGGGATAAACACTCTGTCGACACATTTTCCGGCTATAAGCCTTGAAGTAACCAAAGAAGTGGAACAGTACCTTAAAGCTATCGCTCCAGATTGTGTGCTTGTTTTGGCACAACCCTGGAAATGTGCACCGTTAATTACAGGTATTCGACAAGCCCTCCCGGCCACAAAAATTGCCCTGTATATACCCATTGAAGGCAAACCATCGGGAGATACGATTGCCAACTCACTTGCTCCGGCCGACCTTAGCATTGTTTACACTCATGCAATGCGTGCCCAGCTAAAAGATCATGGATTGAACCTGACAGCCATAGGTCACGGCTTTGATCCGCGCTGCACAGTGCCGATGCATGCAAAAAATCGAAAACAACTACGGCGACAATTATTCCCCAACAATGAGCAACTGTGGAATACACCACTTATTCTCAATGCAAACAGGATCTATTTTCGAAAACGCTTTGACCTTTGTATTGCCGGATTTGCAAAAGCCGCCGGGACAATGGAGGCAAATCTCTATTTGCATATACCGGGCTTAAGCAGATATGAAGCAGGCAAATTATATCACCAGATTCATCAACTAAATATAGAACACCGGGTTTTTATCAATGTGTTAAATCCTGTCGGCGAACCACTTCCCTTTGAGGACTTAGTGCTTTTGATGCAAGCCTGTGATGTCGGTCTTACAACCTCAATGGGTGAAGGTTGGGGATTGGGATCTTTTGAACATGCGGCGACCGGAGCCGCGCAAATTGTACCGGACCATATTGGTTTTCGAGAAAACTGGGGTCCTGATAACGCTATGTTTATACCTTGTGATGCCCCATACCCTGTCAGACACGAGGCTGTGGATATGTTTCCGCCATTAACCGGCGGTATAGCCAATGCGTTGATCAACCTACTGCAAACGCCTGAAACCATTAACTTGATGTCTTGCCGTGCACAACAAAATGCCCTACGTACAGAGCGCAGATGGAATTTCATAGCCAAACAGTTTGATACCGCATTGAGTAATTTAATCAAGCAGTGATGTGGATCAGTTGAGCCACTCTGCCACTGATCCGAGTTTTACCATCAGCTGGTCCTCGCTAAAAGGCTTGCGGATGAAATCGGCTGCTCCCATGGACATGATCTTTTTGAATGTGACATCATTGGTCTGGGAGGTAAGCACCACGAAGGGGATCATCTTGTATTCGTCGTTCTGCTGAAGTCTGCCCAGAAGTTCCACCCCGTCCATCACAGGCATATTCAAATCTGAAATAATCAGGTCGGGCCGCATCAGTGTGACGGCATCCAGAGCCTGTTTTCCGTTACTGGCCTGTGTGACATTGCCAATGTTGTTTTTTTTCAGCGTCTTGACAATCAAAGACCTCATGAGTGC
>PIVQ01000407.1 GCA_003354055.1 Desulfobacteraceae bacterium
CGTGAAAATATTGCCAGCACCCGGTCGCTCAGGGGAAGGGCCCAAATGACCATATAGGGGGTGGCCAGCATCAGCACAATGGTCACAGAGACAATCAGATCCATGGCGGTAAAGCCGATAAGGTTCCCGTCCCTTGCCACCTGGGTCAACACGAATGAAAATTCCCCGACCTGCCCCAGAGTAATACCCGTGGCCAGAGCATGGCGACGGTCCAGTCCGAACAACCGGGTCACCCCGTAAATAACCCCGGCCTTGAAGACAAAGATCATAAGAGCCAACGGCAGAATATAGTGAAGATGACTCATAAACCAGATAGGCTTGATAAACATGCCCACGGAGGCGAAAAACAGGGTCACCATCATGGTTCGCAAAGAGCCGATATCCGATCTGACCTGGGTGGCAAAGGGAGATTCCCCAAGCAGCATTCCTGCCACAAATGCCCCAAGGGCCGGAGAAATCCCCACCCAATGGGCAGCCCAGGTGGCACCCAAACCTGTGGAAACGGCAAAAAGAACGGTCAACTCCCTGTTGGCAAAGAGCTGTGCAGAGGACAACAGCCTGGGAACAAGATGATACAAAAGCACATAAAGCACCAAAACCAGTCCTGCCACAGCAGCCAAAAGCTTTGCCAGATGAAACCAAACGCCGGCGTCGCTTCCCGAAGGTGACAACAGACTGATCATCAGAACCAGAGGCACAATAGCCATATCCTGAAACAAAAGAATCCCTAAACTTGTCCGACCGTGAACAGATTCCATCTGAGCCTTGTCCACCAGCACCCTCAGAACAATGGTGGTGGAACTTAAGGCCACAAGCGCACCAATGGCAAGGGCCTTGGGCAGGCTGAAAAAGGCGGTCATGGCAAGAGCAACAATCCCTAAAGTACCCAGCACTTGAAGGCTGCCTCCGCCGAATGCCAGCCGTCCCATACGCTTTAACTGCTGAAATGAGAATTCCAGCCCGATGGAAAACAGGAGCAGGGATACTCCCAGCTCTGCCATCTGGTTGACCATAACGGCATTGTCCAGTATCGGCCCCACCACCACACCGGCCAATATATATCCCAATATCGGACTCTGCTTAAATTTCTGAGCCAGGCTGCCGAACAAAAACGCGCAGCCAAAAAGTATGACCAATTCCATTAATATGTGCCAGAGATCCATGAGACTTCCTTGATAGTTAAAGATATTTTTATCTTTATAGCCTGTTTTCACGGGAAAATACAGAAACCAAGGAAAAAGGAGAGAGAACCGAGAGATCCCTGGCCAATAGAGTCCCCCGGTTAGCGGTTCGAAGCCGAGGACAAGGTTTCCAGAATCCCGCCGACCCGGGTCTCATAGGCCAGTTTTTCCTTTTCCGTGAGCCCGTTCCGGCTGAACAGACGCCTGTTCTCCAGCTCTATCACCTCCTGCAGGGGCAGCTTTATATCCAGGGGTTTGATCCCCTTCTGTATCCGAAAAAACCAGCCCCGCCAGGTTTCATGGGCAAACCTGTCAAATCCCAACTTTCCCAAGCACTCTGCCACCTTTTCCAGCCCCTGCGTCGACCCGGCAGAAAGACGGGCTTTTCCGGCTTGCCGCGCAACCTTCATCTGCCGGACCTTTTTTTTGAACCTGAGCCGGTAGACCAGAATCAGAACCAGGGGCAGGATGAGCCAGAGTCCGAACCGGTCCAGAAGGTAAGGGCCGGTTTCATGGCGAAGCCTTGACAGGTTGAATCCCAAAAAAGAGAAAAAATCCCGGAGAAGGGTATTTCCTGCGGCCTCTCGGTCGGCCCGGATGAACCCGGGCGGGGTGGTGTCCACCCGGATCCATTCTCCGTCTATCCAGGCTTTGACCCAGGCATGGGCATCCATCTGCCGGACCAGGGTCATTCTGCTGACGGGAGAATACTCATGGGCGAGAAAACCCGTTGCATAGCGAGCCGGTATGCCTGCGGATCTCAGGAGCAGGACCGTGGCCGTGGCAAAGAGTTCGCAATGCCCTTTTTTCGTTTGGGTCAGAAAATTGGCCAGGGGGGTCTTGGCCCTGCCCCTGCCGGCCAGGTCCAGGGAATAGGAGAAATGGCCGGAAAAATAATCCTCCAGCGCCCGGACCGCAGCCCTGCCCGCAAGGCTGCCGAGTCCAAGGGACAAACCGATCTCCCTGATAACCTCCTCTTCTTTCTTTGAAATGAGCAGATCCCGGGGGCCCGGGGCAGCATCATACCCCGGAGACACATCGAACAGGGCGGTTCCCTTAAGCAATGCCGGACAGTCGCTGACCCTGATGCTTGCGACCCCGTTTTTCTCCACTGATCCTGCCATCATATCCCGCAGCTGAAAGGTCCCGGCAGGCAAGAACAGAAGATCTTTGGCCTTTGGCCGGACGTAGAAGGTCATGGTGTTCCCGGGCAGGACTCCGGTGCTCACCTGCCATGTTGCTGTACTGCTGTTCCCGGGCACAGATTCAAAGGGATAGGAGGAGAACCAGGTGTTATAGCTGAAGCGGTCATAGGTGGCGCCGTGGAGGTAAACGGTTTTGCCCCTTAAATCCGGTTCAAAGGAGACCCTGAGCAGAATGTTGCCGGACAATTTAAGCTCACCGATATCCCCGATGGCTGTGCTGGTTTTAAAGGGATCCGGGTTCATGAGATCCCCGTAGAAATCCACCATGAACCGGAAAAACTGCATCCGCACCGAATAATAGCCTTTATTACCGGCATATCCGACGATACCGACAGCCAGGATCAACATCATCCAGACCAAAGCGAGATACCGCCTTGGCCGGACCGGCCACAGGGCCCAGGCTGAGAAAAGCAAGCAGGCCGGATAAAACAATGGATCCGAAGGATTGCCCACACCGGCAGCGCAGAGGCAGACAACCCCGTATACCGAGGCAATATCCACCGTCCCCGCACCGTACACCGGAATATTCATCCTCTTCCGGGCAGCCAGAAAAAAAGACCGGACCGGGATCTTTCCCCCGGTACTGTAAACTTGGGCCCCGATAATGGGGAAAAAAATCACGGGCAGCCATTTCACCACCAGGACCAGGGCGCGTTCCGGGACCGTTGCCAGGGCAATCACAAAACCTGTAGCCAGAAAAATGGTGGAAGCATCCACGAACCGGTTGAAATCCTTTACCTGTAAATCCCACTTCACAGTAAGGAACCGGCCCCCTTCCAATACAAGGGACAAAGGCACAGCCATCCAGAGGAGATGAGACTCCCATCCCCAGAAGATCAGTATAGTTCCCATGAATCCCATTGGCAGCCTCATGACCCGCTTAGCTCCTCTTCTGCCCTGCCGGCTGTGACAATGGTAACCTGAGGCAGATCAGCCCCGGACATACTGATTTTTTCCGTTAGCCTCTCCCTGGCCTCCTCTTCATCCGGGCAGACCAGGATCACTCGGACTGGAATGCCGGCGGCCTGCATCTGGACAGCCATCTGCTCCCTGTTCTCATCCCAGTCCAAAAAAATCAGGATGCTGCCGGAGAGTTGATCCAAATTTTCCCGGATATGGGCCAGCAGCTCCGACACCTCCCTGTCCGGGCAGGGCCGGACACAGGCCAGGACCTCCAGAAGCTTCCCGGAACCTGCCACCCCCCTGCCCCAGGGAAAGGAATAGACCTGATTACCCACGAACATCAGGTCCAGAATAGATTCGGAAAGGCTCATGCTCTGGATGAGAGAGGCGGCAATGGAAACCGCCTCTTCAAAAACCGCCTCGCCGGAATCCGATTCTGCCGGGGCATGAGTATCCAGAACCAGCGCATGGCGGACAAAGTACTCATCCTCAAACTCCCTGACCACCAGGGTCTGGGTTTTGGCATAGGTTTTCCAGTGGATGTGACGGAGGGAATCGCCCGGGCGGTAGTCCCTCAGGGAGATGAACTCGTCTGCATTGCCCACGGATGAGGCCAGCCAGATTCCCCCGGCGTGGTGTTTCCTGGCCGAATCAAAATCCGGCAGTTCCATGTCAAAGGTTCTCGGCAGGACCAGCAGTTTCTGTTTCAAACGGATCCTGGTCAAATGATGAAAAAGTCCAAGGGGATCTGGCCGGGCCAGGATAACCCCGTCAAAGTTGAGATACCCACGTGTATGGGGCGTGGTCCTGATTTTGACCCTGACACGGGTTGCCGGAGGCAGATCCGGCAGGGGAACCGGTTTGAAGCCGGCCTTCTCATTCTGCCGGATCAGCCACAGCCACCTGTAATAAAGAGTCTTCCGGTCCCATGCATTTCTTAGGTCCCCAAAGGGCTCTTTCCGGGTCAGCAGGGTCGAAAGGGTAGGCCTTGGATCGGCCAGGGATTCAAACAGGACAAGATCTTTCTCGGTTTTCCCTCCCTCATTGACCAGTTCCAGGGTAAGGTAAAGTTCCTTGCCTGCAGTGGCGTATTCCGGCAGCACCCGCGAAACCCGGACCCGGGTCCTGGGAAAAAAGCTAAAGGCAACAGCTGCTGTAAGATAGACCAGGCAGAGGACCATAATCTGGTAGATGGCGGTCTGGAAGATATTGAGACCGGTGAGCCCTGCAAGACATACAGCTGCGACCGCCACAACACCGGGTCGAGTCAAACGGGTGCGGCGCCATTGGGACTGGACGTAAAACCAGCAATAGGACCGATATAGGAAACGGTTCATCACAGGACTTAACCGTTGGGTACCGGTACTGTGTCCAGGATCTCTTCCACAGCAGTGCGGGCAGAGCGGCCCGAAAACTTTGCCTTGGGATCCATTGCCAGGCGGTGGGCCAAAACCTCCACGGCAATCTCCCGGACATGATCCGGCAACACAAAATCCAGGCCGTCGAACAGGGCCAGGGCGGACGCGGTCTTCATCAAGGCGATGGAAGCCCTCGGGCTTGCTCCGAGGTTAATACCCGGCGCCTCCCGGGTGGCTCCTGTCAATGCCACGATATAGGCTTTAACCGGTTGAGAGACATAAACCTTAGTAACAGCCTGCTGAAGCGCCAGCACCTCCGAGAGATCGGTACAGGCTCTGACCCCGGCAATGGGATGCTCCTGATGCAGGGCGGTCAGCAGATCGATTTCCTGGTCCTGAGAAATATATCCCAGGTTGAGTCGCATGGCGAACCGGTCCATCTGGGCTTCGGGAAGGGGATAGGTCCCCCTGGACTCCACAGGGTTCTGGGTGGCAATGACGAAAAACGGGGCCTCCAGAGGTTTGAGACTCCCGTCAATACTGACCTGCCCCTCAGCCATGGCCTCAAGCAGGGCCGACTGGGTCCGGGGCGAGGCCCGGTTGATTTCGTCGCCCAGCAGAATATGGGTAAACACAGGCCCCCTGTGAAGCTGGAATGCCTTTTTAATCGGATCAAATATGGAAACGCCCAAAATATCCGACGGCAGCAGGTCCGGTGTAAACTGGATTCGCTTGAAATCTGCATTGATGCTTTTGGCAAGGGTCTTTGCCAGGGTGGTCTTCCCGGTCCCGGGATTATCCTCGATGAGAATATGGCCTCCTGCGGCAAGCCCTGCCAGGACAAGACGGATGGCCTGTTCCTGCCCGTGGATCACGGTTTCGATATTCTCTTTGAGTTTCCGATAAATCTCCCGGGCCTGGGCTGCACTTAAAGGGCTCATATTATTTTCCGTAAATTTTTAAGGGTTTATCCAAGAACAGGTAAGGATCGGCTCCAAAATTATTTGATCTTTTGTTTCCAAAATACCCAGTCTTTTAAGGGGTTTTGGAAACAATTTAGATCAAGTTATTTTGTAACGATTCCTAACCTCTGATTTCATATAGAATTCTACACCAGAGGAATCGACAAGGCAAATCTGAAATCCCCTATTCTGCTGGGAGCAAAGGGTGGGGAGGGCCGACGGGGGGCCGACGATTAAATTTATTTACCGCCGGTAAAATTTATTTTACCTTGCTTTTCCCGGGCAGATCCTATAATTATTGCAACTTTTTTCGCAATAAAAAATTAAAATTTTCCCATGGGCATGGCTCTCACCGAGAGAACCATGCCTATTTTTATTGTGTCATTATTAAAGGTATAGCAAGATTTATGGTTGAACTGATCCGGAAAAGAACGAAGAATTTTAAAAACGAGGTTACATCGGGCATTACCGTGGCCCTGGCCCTGGTACCCGAAGCGGTTGCATTTTCATTTGTAGCCGGGGTGGATCCCCTGGTGGGGCTGTATGCAGCCTTTATGGTTGGTCTTGTTACTTCCATTTTCGGGGGCCGGCCGGGGATGATTTCAGGAGCCACAGGCGCCCTTGCCGTGGTCATGGTGTCCCTGGTAAAAGATGGGAATGCCATGGGCCTTGCCATGGCCCAACCCGTGGTGAACATGGGGGTGCACTACCTTTTTGTAACGGTCATTCTCATGGGTATTATTCAGACCGCGGCGGGCGGGCTTAAGCTCGGAAAATTCATTCGCCTGGTCCCACATCCGGTTATGCTCGGATTTGTTAACGGCCTTGCCATCGTGATTTTCCTGTCCCAGATGAACATGTTCAAAACTGTAGAAGCCGGTGTTTCCCACTGGTTGTTGAAAACCGAGCTTATTACCATGGCAGGTCTGGTGATTGCCACCATGGCCATTATGGCCTTTCTTCCCAAAATCACACGGAAAATTCCGGCGGCCCTCACGGCCATCCTGGTGGTCACCGGTGTGACTCTGTATTTTAACCTGGATGTGGCCACCGTGGGATCTTT
>PIVQ01000408.1 GCA_003354055.1 Desulfobacteraceae bacterium
TAATACTGCCAATGCCCTGAAAAACCGCCCGGCTATTCTATCGGCAAATATGGTTTTCAGCAAAGAAAGCGCAGAGGATGATACCCTTGAAAAGGCGGTTGCAGATGGATTGGTTACCCGCTATACCATTATAGAAAAAGATGGGGTTAAATTTGGGATATTCGGACTTATGGGAATGGATTCCGCTGAAAAAGCACCGTTCTCAAAACCTGTGACCTTCAGCGACCCTGTGGCTTCCGCCCAGAAAATGGTAGAGACTCTAAAGGGACAGGTTGATGTTATTATTTGCCTGTCCCACGGCGGTCTTAATAAGGATAAGGAAAAATCAGAAGATGAACTTCTTGCACAAAAAGTAAATGGCATTGATGTGATTATCAGCGGCCATACCCACACAAAGATGGAAGCCCCTATTCGTATAAACAACACACTGGTAGTCCAGACCTGGGAATATGGTAAGCAGGTTGGTCACATTCGGCTTTCTTTAGAAGACGGCAAGGTGTCTTTGTCAGAGTATCAGGTAAGTGAGGTTGATGACAGTATTCTTGGAGATCAATCAATATCAGAACAGATTGCCAATTATGAAGATCTCATCGACCAGGATTTTTTAAAGAATCATGGGACGAGTTTTAGAAAAGTTGTGGCCCAGACTGATTTTGACCTGATGATAAAAGAGGAAGAATCTTCCCTGGGAAATTTTATTACAGATTCCATACGGTTTGTCCGGAAAAAATATTCAGATGATTTTAACCCCTTTGCCGATGTTGCCATGATTTCAAACGGGGTGATCAGGGATAATCTTTTAAAAGGGAAAACCGGTAACATATTGGCCTGTGATCTGTTCAGAACTCTGCCTCTGGGCATTGGAAAGGACAATAGCCTGGGATATCCTCTTATCTCCATTTATATCACCCCCCATGAACTTAAAAAAGGGTTTGAAGTGCTCACCAGTATTCATCCGGCAAAAGGCCCTGATTATTTTTTACAGATTGCAGGGGCAAAGGTTGTCTATAACCCAAAACGGATCATGTTTGACCGGGTCACAGATATCTGGACCGGGGATGAGGAAAACGGGTATAAAAAGTTGGATTTTTCCAAGAAAAATAAAACCCTGATCCGGGTGACTGCAGATATTTACAATGCCACATTTCTAAAAGTTATTGGCAATTATACCTATGATATTTTGAAAATTGTACCCAAAGATAAAAACGGCACCCCTATTGAAAAACTCTCATCAGCTATCATTGACGCCGATAAAACCCGGCCTGGTATTCAGGAACTCAAGGAATGGAAAGCCCCGTTTGAATATCTGGATAGCCTTGAAACCACAAGTGTCATACCCAAAATTCCCGGAATCTACAGCAAAAAACTTGGCCGCATCATTTCAGCCCCCTCTTTAAATCCGGTTAACCTTGTGAGAAACGGTACCTGGATAACCTGGACAGCTGTGGGGGTATTGGTTTTTTCTCTCTGTCTTGTCCTTGCCTTGATCGGAGGGATCCGAAAGCGGATGAACCGCTAAGCACGTAATCTTAATCCCTAATTCGGAAGGCTTATTGTGCATCTTTAATCCGAAGGAAGAATCTTGGCCAGGTAAAACCCGGTATGGGATTTGGTATTGGCAGCCACCTGCTCCGGCGTCCCCGTGGCAATGATAGTGCCTCCCTTGTCTCCGCCTTCAGGACCCAGATCTATGAGGTGGTCGGCGGATTTTATCACATCCAGATTGTGTTCAATGACCACAACCGTGTTGCCGGCCGTGACCAGTTTATCCAGAACGGCTAATAGTCTTCTGATATCATCGGAATGCAGTCCGGTCGTAGGTTCATCCAGGATATAAATGGTTTTTCCCGTGCTTCGTTTGGAGAGTTCACGGGCCAGCTTGATACGCTGGGCCTCTCCTCCGGACAGTGTGGTGGCGGATTGCCCGAGCTTGACATAACCAAGGCCGGTTTCCACCAGGGTGAACAGGGTATTTCTGACGGCAGGGACCTTATCAAAAAAGCGAACAGACTGATTGATGGTCATGTCCAGAACGTCAGCAATGTTTTTCCCCTTGTATTTGATCTCAAGGGTCTCTCTGTTGTAGCGACGGCCCTTACACACATCACAGGCCACATAGACATCCGGCAGAAAGTGCATTTCAATCTTTACAATACCGTCGCCGGAGCAAGCCTCACAACGTCCCCCCTTTATATTAAAACTGAAACGTCCGGGTTTGTATCCGCGGGACCTGGCATCCGGTGTTTTGGCGAATAATTCCCTGATATGGGTGAGTACCCCGGTATAGGTGCCGGGGTTGGATCTTGGGGTTTTACCAATGGGAGACTGGTCAATGTGGATCACCTTGTCTAAATTTTCAATTCCCATGATACCCTTGTGGTCTCCCACAGGTTTACCGGATCGGTTTATCTGATTGGCCAGGGCCTGGTAAAGGGTGGTAAGCACCAGGGTGGATTTTCCGGAGCCGGAGACACCTGTGACGCAGGTGAAACACCCCATGGGAAAGGACACATCAATCGTTTTAAGATTGTTGGCGCAGGCCCCTTTAATGGTCAATTCCGTTCCGTTGCCAGGTCGCCTTATTTCCGGGATATGGATCTTTTTTTTGCCGGACAGATAAAGACCTGTCAATGAGGTCGCATCTTTGATCAGGGCTTCAGGCGGACCTGAAAATACCACTTCACCGCCGTTAATGCCGGCGCCGGGGCCAATATCAATAATATGATCCGAAGCCATGATGGTTTCTTCATCATGTTCCACCACCAGAACGGTATTGCCCAGCTTTTTTAAGTTCATAAGCGTGCTGAGCAGCCTGGCATTGTCCCGCTGGTGCAGACCGATACTGGGTTCGTCCAGAACGTATAAAACACCGGTGAGCTTGGAACCGATCTGGGTGGCCAGACGAATCCGCTGGCTTTCACCGCCGGACAGGGTGGTGGCAGACCGGTTCAGGGTCAGGTAGTCCAGGCCAACATCTTCTAAAAATTCTATACGTTGGTGCAATTCCCTGATAATGGCATCTGCAATTGTCTTTTCCTTGCCCTCAAGCGTAAGATTCTGGATAAACAAGCCTGCCTGCTTGACGGATAAAGAGGTGATTTCCCAGATCTTTTTATCATCCACACGAACAGATCCTGAGGCCGGATTCAGTCGCGTGCCTTTGCATTTTGAGCAGGCTTTGAAGCCCATGTATTGTTTGATATCTTCCCGGACACTTGCAGAATCTGTTTCATGGAACCGTCGTTTCAGATTGGGAATCACCCCTTCAAAACGTTTTTTGTAGGTAATTTTTTTTCCGGCCCGTTCCACATAAAAGGGGACTTCTTCTCTTCCTGATCCCTTAAGAATTACCCGTTGAAACTTTTTGGAAAGATCTTTAAAGGGTTTATAAATATCCTCCTTATAATGGATGACCAAAGCATCTAAGAATTCCATGTGCTGGACGGAGTCTTTATTGGCCCAGGGCAATACCGCACCCTGGCGAAGAGAAATATGTTTGTCCGGAACGATAAGTTCCGGATCAAATTCGGTGAGATGGCCTAAGCCGTCGCAATGGGGGCAGGCGCCCTGGGGGGAATTAAAGGAAAAGCTTGCAGGAGTGAATTCCGGATAAGAGATCCCGCAGGTCAGGCATGCTGCTTTTTCGCTGTAAAGGGTGTCGGACTCCCGGTCAAGATTTAAAATGATGACCTGGCCGTCGGACAGTGCAAGGGCGGTCTCAAGGGAGTCAGTCAGTCTTTTCTCTATGCCTGATTTAAGCACCAGCCGGTCCACCACCACCTCAATGGTATGTTTTTTATTTTTGTCCAACCCGGGAATCTCTTCAATACGCTGCATGGTCCCATCAACCCTGAGCCTGGCAAATCCATCTTTTCTCATCTGGGCAATAAGCCCTTCATGGCTGCCCTTTTTTTCAATAACCAGGGGAGACAATACCATAATTTTTTCATTGGTCTCCGGTGTATCAGGATCGGGAAGGATCCTGTCTTTGATCTGGTCAATGGATGCAGAAGAAATGGGGGCATAGCATTTGTGGCAATGGGAATGTCCCACCCGTGCAAACAGGAGGCGCAGATAGTCGTAGATTTCCGTTATGGTCCCTACGGTGGATCTTGGGTTATGGCTGGCGGTTTTTTGCTCAATGGAAATGGCAGGGGATAGTCCGATGATGGCATCAACATCCGGTTTGTCCATCTGGCCTAAAAATTGTCTGGCATAGGTGGACAGGGACTCCACATACCTGCGCTGGCCTTCTGCATAAAGGGTATCAAAGGCCAGGGTGGATTTGCCCGAACCGGAGAGCCCTGTGACCACGGTTAAACTGTTTTTCGGGATGTCTACATCAATGTTTTTAAGGTTGTGCTCTCTTGCCCCTTGAATAATTATTTTATCGTTGGCCATTGATATTTTCCGTATGGTTGTTGGCCTGGAGTACGGCCATTTTAATGGCTTCTTTCATGCTTGTGGCATCAGCTTTTCCCTGCCAGGCAATATCATAGGCCGTGCCGTGGTCCACTGAAGTGCGGATAATGGGCAAGCCTATAGTGGTATTCACCCCATCTTTAAAATGAACCATTTTAAAGGGGATCAGCCCCTGATCATGATACATGCAGACCACTGCATCAAATTTTCCGTTAACGGCATTATAAAACACGGTATCCGGGGGCAGGGGGCCGTCCACTGTAAATCCCTTAGATCTTGCCATTTCAACAGCCGGAGTGATGATGTTTTCTTCTTCATGACCAAACATTTTATCCTCACCGGCATGGGGATTCAGGCCGGCAACTGCCAGTCTCGGATTTTCAATGCCGAATCGGCTCACTAGAGCCGTATGGGTCAACCTGATGATCCTGACAATGGCTTCAGGAGTCAGGCTTGCCGGAACTTGAGCCAGGGGCATGTGGATGGTGACCAGAACCACCTTGAGGTTTTGTCCTGCCAGCATCATGGCAAATTCATCCGTTACTGTCTTGTGGGCAAGGAGTTCTGTGTGCCCGTGAAAACGGGACCCTGCCTCTTTTAATCCGGTTTTGGTTATCGGGGCGGTGACCAGGGCCTGGATTTCGTTTTTAACGGCCAGATCCACTCCTGTGAGAATATAGTTCTCCATAGCCTTTCCGGTTTCAGGGGTCGGGGCTCCCAATCCGGTTAAATCAGGATCCAGGTCGGATTTTGGGATCAGGTTGATTAAGTTGGGCCGGTCTGAAAAACCGTTCGGATGATCAATGGGAAACACTTCTAAGGGACTATTCAAAAAATTGCTGGCTTTTTTCATTATGGCCATGTCCCCGATAACAACCGGGCGGCAAATATTAATTATTTCGGGGTCCATCAATGCATTTATCAGAATTTCCGGTCCAATACCTGCTGGATCTCCCATGGTAATGCCGATAACAGGCCGGTTGTGAGCAAGTGTCATTATCATACCCATTCAATTTTAGGTTAAGTTACACAAAGAAAAGAATATACTATTACAGACTCAGACTGTAAATATAATTCAGTAACGAAATTGTGAAACCCCTGACATTTTCAGGTCTTAGAAATTCTTCCGATTTTTATTTAAAATGGTGTAAAAAGGAGGAAATTAAAGTAAATGGGAGTAAAAAAAATATAGGAAACTGAAAGAAAAGACTTGAACTACAAAAATTTCCTTGAAAAATAAGGAGTTGTAGAACTGTCTGTAATGTTTAGAAAAAACCCTTGTTTCACAAAAAAAGTTGTATGAAAACAGCGGTTTGAAAAAATGGACCAAACAAGGTTCTAACCATGACCTAACCGTTCTTATTCGATTTGACCCAAAATTCATAATCGCATAAAAAAATACCAACTTTTTAAAATGTCATCACGGTCCGCTTTAACTATTAATTTTGCCAACAT
This sequence comes from Desulfobacteraceae bacterium, assembly GCA_003354055.1. Next base: position 5,878 of record PIVQ01000408.1, read on the forward strand.
TTTGTTTGTGTTGCTGCGTTTATTGGAAGGTTTTTTATATAACGAATGGAGTCGTTCTGGAAACAAGTCAAATCTCAAGTTAGAAACTCAGTCCCCGATCATTGTTACCGGATGTGGATAGAACCGGTATCGCTTCTTGACCATGATTCAGACCGAATTACCTTGTCGACCCCCAATGAGTTCTTTAATAAGAGGTTAAAGGAAAATTACCTTGGCAGTTTTAAAGAAGAATTTTTAAAATTGGGCAAATCGGTTCACATAGAATTCAAGACCGCTGTCCAGAAGAAAACCTCCGGCCAGCAGAAAATTGGTAAAAATAAAGTTTCTGTTAAACCCCAGAAAAAAGAAGCTTCCAAAGGTTTTTTCCCAGCCAGGGCTGCTTTACGACCTGCGTCCCGAAATGAACAGCCCACGCTTCCGGGTATTGACCCCACTTTTAACGGCGGTCGGATGCTGAAAAAAGCATTTACCTTTGATGATTTTGTAGTGGGTGACAATTCAAACTTTGCCTATTCAGCATCTCTTTCTCTTGCTCAGGGACGGATCAACGGATCGGGCATGCTTTTTCTGCTCAGTAAGACCGGTTTGGGTAAAAGCCATCTTTCCCAGGCCGTTGGCCATCATATCATGGCCAATAGTCTATCCAACCGGGTATACTATGTAACGGCTGAAGATTTTACCAATGAAATGATATTTTCTCTGAGAAATAATCTCATTGACCGGTTCAAGGAAAAATACAGGCAGAAGTGCGATGTGCTTATATTGGAGGATATCCATTTTCTGTC
>PIVQ01001213.1 GCA_003354055.1 Desulfobacteraceae bacterium
CGGTCAGCTGGGTCATCATGTTAAAGAGGTACTGGGTGGGGGCATGTCCGAAAAAGAGGAGGAGGAAAAGTACGCAACCGGCCAGGATCATATTGACCTGACTTAAGATTTTAATCCCCCTTTCAATTCCTGTGGCCGCTGAAATCACATACGCCACAATGAGCAGCAGCATTACCCCGGCCTGTCCGCCGGTGCTCAGCTCAATGCCGAACAGGGTCTTAACACCAAAACTGATGGACGCCACACCAAGACCGATCATGGCTGCATTACCACCGATGGTGCCCAGAGCACCAAGACCGTCTGCGATCCGTCCCCAGATGCTGGTGTTACAACGGTCTCCCAGGATTCCGTAAAGACCGGTGGCGACGGTTAAAGGTTTACCCAGTCGGTAGGCAGGAAAGGCAATCGCCCAGCCAGCCAGGGCAAACAGGGCCCAGCCGTGAATTCCCCAGTCAAACAGGGTTATTTCAATAGCCTTGGGTACGCCTGCCGCCATGCCTTTGGCGCCCATATCAATCACATAGGAAGACTGGTGCAGATGGGTTAAAGGCTCTGCAACGCTGTAGAATACAAAGCCGATACCCAGACCGCAGGAAAAGAGCATGGCAATCCAGGTAGAAAATGAAAAATCAGGTTTATCCGTATCCAGGCCCAGCTTTAAATCCCCGAACGAGCTGACGGCCAAGTAGATGCAGAAAAAGAGCGTTACCCCCACCCCTAAGAGGAAGGCCCAGCTAAAGTTAAAAATCAAAAAATTCCGGATGGTAACCAGGGTTTTGGCCGTGGCATCTGGAAAGGCCAGGGCACAGATGATAATTGTAATAAAAGATATCAGTACCGGCCAGAACAGTGGGGCATCGTAGACCCCCAGCAATTTTTCAATGCTGTTTTCCGAATTCCTTTCCGGGATTTCGCTTTCTTGGGTTGCCGCTTTTGCCATGGTGGATTCCATTCTCTCTCCTTCTTTTGAATCGGTTAATCTTTAGGACAAAGGTCTCGTCCTTTTCACATACCTGTCTTCAATGGTTGGAGAGTTATAGATCAACATCCGTGCCAGTAATCCGCCACCGGCTCCAAGAGCAAAAACCATATAAATTCATGGACTTAATGCCTGATAATTAAATTAAGGATCAAAAGACCAAGGCTAAAACTGCAACATATTACACCTGTGTAAAAACAGAAGTGTAAGGTATAACAGCTCCCTTTTTAATGGCTGGATAGGATGTCAGACCGGCAAATGTAACACGGCACGTAATCGCATAAATTTAAAATTGACTTCTAATATTTTTCATTCTGGTTGTTTTATCTCCAGTAAACTTTGATCTCAATGTTGACAAGTAATTTGTCTTGCACCACAATTTATTGTATGCTTATTTTCATAAAATTGACTTGAATCCTATAGAAGACGGAAACTGGTGTTTGCCCCCCCCACAGTGGATAAAAGTTTAGCTTCAAATCAAGAAAGACTGTCACGAAAAATTTTTACAGAACCTTAAACCTAATGTAATTTTTCAGGAGGTATATGAATAAATTCTTGTCGGTTTTTTTCGGATTATTTGTTTGGAATTTCTTAGGAATGTCCGCCCACGGTCAGACTATTCAAATCGTAACAGAGGATTACCCACCCTATAATTATATGGAA
>PIVQ01000409.1 GCA_003354055.1 Desulfobacteraceae bacterium
GCCATTATGGCCTTTCTTCCCAAAATCACACGGAAAATTCCGGCGGCCCTCACGGCCATCCTGGTGGTCACCGGTGTGACTCTGTATTTTAACCTGGATGTGGCCACCGTGGGATCTTTTATCAGGGATGGCGGTGGAGAAGGGTTAAAGGGAGGGCTTCCTGTGTTCCAGTCACAAATATTCACCCTCATCCCATGGGATATGGCTACCCTGAAATTTATTCTTCCCTATGCCTTTATTCTGGCCGGCATCGGCATCATCGAATCTCTACTCACCCTGAACCTGCTGGATGAAATCACGGAAACCCGTGGAAACAGCAATAAAGAGTGTGTGGCCCAGGGTGTGGCCAACATCGTCACGGCCCTGTTTGGGGGGATGGGGGGATGCGCCATGATCGGCCAGTCCATCATCAATGTGAATTCCGGCGGTCGCGGACGGCTTTCCGGGGTTGTGGCAGCTCTGTCCCTTCTATGCTTCATCCTTTTTGGATCCGCTTACATCGAGCAGGTTCCCATTGCGGCCCTCACCGGAATCATGTTCATGGTTGTCATCGGTACCTTTGCATGGTCCAGCCTCAGGATTATGCACAAGATTCCCAAGTCAGATGCCCTGGTCCTGATCTGCGTGTCTGTTCTCACGGTTGCATTTGACCTGGCAGTGGCCGTGTTTATTGGCATTATCATGTCCGCCCTGGTCTTTTCCTGGGAAAATGCCCTGCGAATCCGGGCCCGGAAGAGAATCAAAACAAACGGTACCAAGGTGTATGAAATCTGGGGGCCCCTGTTTTTCGGCTCCACCCAAATGTTTGTGTCCAAGTTTGACGTAAAGGGCGATCCTCTCAATGTGGAAATAGATTTCATAGAATCACGGGTGTCGGATTACTCGGGTATCGAGGCCATTTCAGGGGTAGTGGAAAAGTATGAAAAAGAAGGGAAGAAGATTACTCTCAAACATTTGAGTTCCGACTGTAAAAAACTTCTGAACAAGTCGAATAAAAAATACCGGTCCATCATCATAGAAGAAATCGACGACCCCAGATATTACGTGGTGGCTGACCCAAACAGCTTCCACGGAGGCAGGACATAATAAAAGCCGTGAATGGTACAGAATTGAAATAGTAAAGATTCCATGCTATCAAGGCATCATGAGTCAATCCGTCAGGAATAAGGGAACCGGGGATAATGTTAAAGGATTATCCTCTTCCATCAAGACCCTTTTTAAGGACTGCCTGATCATTGATTTTGAATCCGTGCCAAACGGGGATCTCTTTCATATCGGTGCCATTTTAAGAGAAGGCAAATTTGATGAAAGCCAGATCAGAGAACCCAAGGCAGCCCTGGAAAAACTATCTGACTTTTCCAGGGATGCCCGGTATATCCTGGGCCATAACATCATCAGCCATGACCTGGTTCTGGCAAAAACAATCCTTCCTGAAGCCGGCTTTTTAACTCTCCCGGTCATCGACACCCTGTATCTCTCCCCCCTGGCCTTTCCGGAAAACCCCTACCATAAACTGATCAAAGACTATAAACTGGTCACTACAGCCAAGAACAATCCCCTGGCCGATGCCCGCCTTGCCGGAACCATTTTTGAAGATCAGATAGAAGCCTTTATCCGTCTGAATGAAAAAGATCCCGGACTGATATCCTTTTTCGCCTTTTGCTTTAATGCCGCAGGCCAGAAGGATTTCAAAGGTATTTACGATCTCTTTTATGCAATCGCAGGCGCCCTGCCCGGCGCATCACGGGCTAAAGAACTCTTTGAAGAGGGCTGCAGGGAAAAAGCCTGTGCAACAACGGTAACCGACATCTGGGCATCCTTTGACAGCCGTCCGGAAAAGAGACCGGTACTGGCCTATGTCCTCTCATGGCTTCGGGTCTGCGGGGGCAACTCCATCATCCCTCCCTGGGTCAGGCATGAATTTCCGGAAGTTTCCGGCATCATCAAAAAGCTGCGGTATGCCTGCGACAGCCCCTCTTGTGAGTTTTGCAGGCAGAACAATGACTCTGAAAAGCTGCTTAAAAAATTCTTTGGATTTGACCGGTACCGTGCCCTTCCGGACGGCCGGGTTCTCCAGAAGGAGATCATTGAGGCAAGTCTTTCCGGAAAGGACCTTTTAGGCATTCTACCCACAGGCGGCGGCAAATCCATCTGCTACCAGATCCCGGCCCTTCACTGGTATGGGCGGACCGGGGGCTTGACCATCATCATTTCCCCCTTAAAGGCTCTGATGAAAGACCAGGTGGATAACCTGAACAAGGCCACAGGCACTGAAACCGCAGCCGCAATCAACGGCAGCCTGACTCTTCCGGAACGTGGCGCGGTCATGGAAAAAGTCAGGCTGGGGGATATCGGCATTCTCTATATCTCCCCGGAGCAGCTGCGCAACTTCAGTATTGCCAAGCTAATCAAGTCCCGGGAAGTTTCCTGCTGGGTCTTTGACGAGGCCCATTGCCTCTCCAAATGGGGCCATGACTTCAGGCCGGATTACCTGAATGTGGCCCAGGTGATTTCCGATCAGGCAAAGGCAACAGGCCAAATGCCTCTTGTGGGCGCATTTACCGCCACGGCTAAAAAAGATGTCATCGAAGAGATCTGCAGCCATTTCAATGAAAAGCTGGACCTCAACCTTGCCTGCTTCGAAGGCGGAGTGGACCGGACCAACCTGAGTTTCCAGATATTACCCGTGACGGCAAACGAAAAATATGATGTGGTGGCCAACACCCTGAAAGAAGGTCTGTCATCCCGGGAAGGCGGCGCCATTGTCTATTGCGCCTCCAGAAAAACCACCGAGGAACTCAGCGAGTTTCTCAATGAAAAAGACATTGCCTCCCACCCCTTCCATGCAGGACGCAGCGAACCTGACAAACGCAATATCCAGGATGACTTTACAGAAGGAAAAATCCCGGTCATCTGCGCCACAAACGCATTCGGCATGGGCATAGACAAAAAGGATATCCGCCTGGTCATCCATGCCGATATTCCGGGCTCCCTTGAAAACTACCTTCAGGAGGCAGGCCGGGCCGGGAGGGATCTTGCCCCGTCAGACTGCATCCTGCTCTACGAACAGGAAGATATTGAAAGTCAGTTTTCCCTCAATGCTTATTCAAAGCTCTCTCTTCGGGATATTAAAAAGATTCTGGCTATCCTTAAAAAAAGAGGCGCCAAGACCCCGGAGATCGTCATCACACCGGGCGAAATCATGCGCATGATCGGTTATGCCGACTTTGCCGATAACGATGCCAGAGCCAGAATCGGGGTAGCCTGGCTTGAACGGAAAGGCTTTGTAAACCGTTCTTTTAACCAGACGCTGTTTTTCAAAGGTACACCCCTGGTCCGGGATATGACCCAGGCCAAAGAAAAGATCAATGCCCTCAACCTCTCCCGGACCAAGGCAGCTGTCTATCGGACCATTTTGTCGGAACTGTTCAATGCGGACGCGAACTCTCTTTTGTCCGCAGACACCCTTTGCGCCGCCTTAGGCACCATTGAGAACCTGCCCGACGCCTACCTGGACCCCCGTACGATTATGGCCACCCTCTCGGATATGACCAAAGCGGGCCTGATCAGGGAAGGGGCGATTATGACCGCCTTTGTACGCCCCAAGGGCCAGGACAGTTCCCCAAAGCTTCTTGCCCTGTTCTCAGACATGGAAAAAACCATGGTGGCCCTGATGGAAGAGCTCTCTCCGGAAGCCTCGCCCGACACCCCGGATATCATCAACCTGCGGCTTATCTCCCAGCAGCTTAAGGACAAAGGATTTGAAGGTATCACCACCGATAATGCAGGCAAACTGCTGAGAACCCTTGCCAATGACAAAGGAGATGCCGGTGGCAAAAGCCTGAAAATCTCAGGAAAAAAAGGAGGGGAACACCAGCGGGTTTATGTGAAATTCCCCTGGCAGACCATTCGCCAACGCATGACCCTGCGCCATCAATGCGCCGGGGTCTGCCTTTCCACCATTGTCTCCTGCCTGCCGCCCCAGCTGAGAGCCGGCCGTGCCCAGGTCCTGGCCCAGTTTTTCATCACCGATATCATCAAAGCCATGGGGACGGATGTTTTTCTTGCAGGCTACACCGGGGATGCCGGAAAACTCATTGAATCAAGCCTCCTCTTTCTCCATGACCTGAAAGTTATCACCCTCCAGAACGGATTAGGGGTTTTCCGGCAGGCCCTGACCCTGACACTGGATCCAACCGCCAAAACACGGCAGTACACCAAGGGGGATTACGAGCCCCTCGCCCTTCACTATGACCAAAAAAACGTCCAGGTCCATGTCATGGAAAAATACGCGGCCTTAGGTGCTGAAAAGATTAAAACAGCGCTGGCCTTTGTCCGGGATTATTTTAACGCCACCCACGACGGCTTTATTAAACAGCATTTCCCGGGACAGAAAATTATCATCAAAACCGCCATGACCGCCCAGGCATACAAGGATATCATCCAGTCCCTTGAAAACCATACCCAGGAAGCCATTGTGGCAGCTCCGCCGGAAAAAAACCTCCTGGTTCTGGCAGGCCCGGGATCAGGCAAAACCCGCACCATTGTCCACCGCTGCGCCTGGCTCATCAAGGCCAAATCCGCAGACCCGGCTTCCATCCTGGTCCTCTGCTTCAACCACCGGACCATGATCGAACTGCGCAAACGGATTAAAGCGTTGGCAGGAAAAAGTGCCGACCATGTCACGGCCATGACTTTCCACGGTCTTGCCATGCGGTTCACCGGCCGGTCGCTTCTGGAAAAACCGACCCACCGCGGCTCAACGGAACATAACTTTGACGATTTTCTGGATGAGGCCATTGATATTCTTGAGGGCAATCGGAAAATCCCGGGGGTAGACCAGGCCAGGGAATATCTCACAGCCCGGTACCGGTATATCCTTGTGGATGAATACCAGGATATTGACCAGCGACAATACCGGTTTATCTCCGCTCTCACCGGAAGACTGGAACAGGACAAGGATGCCCGGATCTCTATCATGGCCGTGGGTGACGACGACCAGAGCATCTACGGATTTCGCAATGCCAATGTAAGGTTCATCCGGCAGTTCCAGGAGGACTACAACGCAAAATGCCATTACTTACTGGAAAACTACCGATCCACCCATCCCATTATCCAGGCCTCAAACACCCTGATCACCCTGAACCGCGACCGGATGAAAACAGATCAGCCCGGCCGGATAAACAAAAAAAGGAAAAAACAGATAAAAGGGCCTGAAAAAACACAAGCCCACAACCTGGTACAGACGGTCCTGTTTAAAGACCTGCCCTCCCAGGCTGTGTTTGTCGCAGAAAAAATCGCCGCCATTCTCAAAAACCTGCCCGCCACAAAGCCTGAAGAGATAGCCGTGGTATCCCGCAACGGCATCGATTTTCCCGCTCTTGTTGCCCTGCGCATGGCACTTGCCCAACGAAACATCCCCTTTTGCTATTCCCTGAAAAGCAGCGCAGGATTTCCCCTGTTCAGAATAAGGGAAATCCAGACGTTTCTGACTTACCTTGAAGACCACAGCAGGGAAAGCCTCAAGCCCAAAGATCTCAAGAAGGCCGTGCTCAAGCAATTTAACACAACAAACCCATGGACGGACCAGATCAGCCTCATCCTTTCCGCCTGGTGCAGCATTACCCATGATATGAAAATATCCGTATCCAAAGCCAAAGCCTTTGCCCTGGAATATCTCTTAGAAGAAAAACAGGCACATAAAGCCGGCACCGGTATTTTCATGGGAACGGTCCACAGTGTCAAAGGCATGGAATTCCCCCATGTTTTCATCCTCGACCATGGCTGGACCAGCCGCGATATGGAAGAAGAACGCCGCCTATTTTATGTGGGCATGACCCGGGCCATGAAGCACCTTACTCTATGCAAAATCCAAGGCGCGTCCAATCCCCATTTCGCAACTCTGGACAATCACTCCTTTATCCGACAAATAACAGCACCGGGAACGCCCCTCAAAGGCTTCAGCGAAAACCTCACCGTCTCCATCCTGGGCATGGAAGACCTGTACCTTTCCTATCCCGGACGATTTGCCGCAGACCATAAGATACACAACCACCTGGCAAAGCTCCAGGCGGGGGACAAAGTTGCCCTGATCCGGCAAAACAGTAGAATTTACATTGAAACCATCCATGGCCAGATCATCGGTTCCTTGTCCAAAAAAGGACTCGGCAAATGGCAGGACAGGATTCCCTACATCTTAAATACCAGGATCCTTGGGATTATAAAACGAAAACAGGATGACGGAGACAAAAACGCAAATCAGAATATAAAAGTTCAGACCTGGGAACTTCCCATTGTTGAAATCCTGCATATAAGGCGCGGCATCAAATTAAAATCGCCCGCGTAAAAGTGAGCTTCCTATGTTGATAGCTGCCTTTGGAAATGCCGCGCCAACTACCTGGGAGGTTTATTTTTGATGTGCTGCCTCAGGTGAATTATCCATGCGAATTGAAACGATTTAGTAAAGAAAAGTGAAAAACTAAGGGTTTCCCCGATTGCATTTTAGATAAAAATTTACTATGGATTCACTATCTTTCTCCAATCGCGCTCAACGTAATGGACAGGGCGGAGCTGTGCCTTACAAATCAAGTGGACTTTTCATTTCCTTAAGCGTTCTGGATTTCACCGTATGGGTATAGATCATCGTAGTCCT
>PIVQ01000410.1 GCA_003354055.1 Desulfobacteraceae bacterium
TCAGAGAATCCGCCGTTTACCCTGACCCATGTGTATTATTGCAACGGACGAAAGTATTGTGAGGTCCCCCTTGCCATACGCTATCATCGGATGCGCACCTGGAGCAGTGTCACCTTGAGGTCTCCGGACCATATCGGCAAGTGGCGGGTTGAAGTGGTTGATGGTAGTGGAGCAAAACTTGATCAGATTGAGTTTACTGTTATGAAATAATACCCTTTATTCCTGCATGATAGAGATCTTTCCAAATGCCAGCGCTAAAAATCTTGTTGACGCCCATGCTTGTAAAAATTGGGCTGACGCGAAATAGAAAAAAATCATGGTCCATTTCAAATGTCTATATTTTCCTCAACTTTTTTAGAGCCTTACCAAATTCATCAAGAAACGGTAATGATCCTTCATCTATTTTTGCAGAGTTAATCCAGGACAAACCTTGCTGGATTTTATAAGACGACGATCCAACAATCCCAGTATCCAATTTTATACTGAAGTTGCTGCATTTAAAAAAGAAGCAGGGTTAAGAAATGCAGCCCTTTTCAATTTCCTTTTCATTGGTGTAACTGATCAGCGTCATTTATAATACGCAGGAAGAAAATAATTGTCGTTGATCACAAATACTTGCTTTATATCGTATAATTATATTATGAGGATGGTTGCTACTTTTTAATTTTCTGTTAATTCTTTATTCTCTTGGAGGGGTCGTGAAAAAAAATCTGGTCATTCTAAATCTATTCATTCTATTTTTGGTGAGTTGCGTCTCTTCTGGCGAGCAAAAAACAGTTCTGGATTTTGTTGGAAAACAATCACTTGAATTCAAACCAGAATATAATGTGATCCACGCGTTTACGACCGACTCAACTATTGAAGGTGAAAAAAACGGACCCATTGCAAAACTTTTCGGGGTCAAGGATGATTTTAAATGGGAAGATCATTCAACATCAAAAGTTTCAAAGGAAGATTTAAATGATATCTGGTCGGAGATTATACAGGAAGGCAAAGGTACGATACATAGCTCTAATGATCCTGACTATAGCTTTGATATTAAATTAGGTGTTGTACACGCAACCATTCAAATGCACAGCCCAATGAACATGGATTTTCTTGGATTTTCTTTATTTGAGCTTCGTGTTATGGACAAATCATCCAGACTCATTCATGAAAAAACATTTAAAATCTTTGGTTTATGGAATGGTAATGGTATGGGACGCATTGATGGTCCGATAGAGATGGGATACAGTTATCCCAACCATGCCATTGTTAAGCTTGGGTTATATGATATTGTCTCATATATCTTTAAGAAAGACTTTCTCACAACTAAATCCGGGGGAGTTCAAACCTTTAATCATGGTTATGGAGAAAATCATCCAGCCAAATTTTTTATCGCTGCAAAACCAGTTAAGCCGGATGGGGATAAAAAATGGATATACAAAGAGAAAGACACCATACTGGTTTATATGAAATATCTTATGGGCGAAGAATATGCCTCCATTGAAGAACTGACAAAAAAGAATGTAAAGACAAACCGCTGGTTTCCGGTCTGGCAGGAAGCATTTGGTGATTACCAGATCCCAGTGGTTGCGAAAATAGCACATGAATTAAAATGGCCTTATTTTCCTGAAAATATAGACCCGGATAAGATTGAAATCCCCAAAGCGCATAATTAAAGGGGATTCAATTCCAATGCGTAAAGAAAGCTGTAACGCTATTAAAAGATTTATTTTCTTGATAATAGTTTACGGCTTTTTTTGTTTATATGCCTCAACATCAAGTGCACAAGACAGTACGGATAATATGAATGTGAGGCAAAAACAACTTGCTCAGGCGTTTAGCATTGAAAAACAAAAATTAGATGAAGCAGAGCAACTCTATGGTCCAGACCACCCCGCTTTAGTGGACCCACTACAAAATCTGGCAATGGTGTATTTAGTATCAGGGAAACTGTTTGATGCAAAAAAGTTATTTAAAAAGGCACTTTCTCTCAATGAAAAACATGTTGGTGTAAATCATCCGTCAACAGCCAAAATAATGAAGAGTCTGGCAGGCGTCTATATCTTCCAACAGGAAAATGAAAAAGCCAAACGTCTTCTTTATCAGGCGATAGAGATTATAAACAATACATTGGGATCGGACCATCCGGCTCTTATTGAAGCGTATGAATATTTATCAAGCATTCATTTAATCAAACAAGAGTACGAGAAAGCAGAGCAATGGTGCGAAAAAGCATTAACCATAGCTGAGAAATCTTATGGTTCAGACGATGAAAAGACAGAAAAGGCCCTAAGGTTATTAACTCATATCCAGATAAAAATGGGTCGGACCCCTAAGGCATTACCCCAGATTGCGAAAGAAGAAAAACCCAGGACAGACACTCAAGAAACCTTACTCAAAGCGAGAATACAAGAAACTCAGAACCAAAGAAATCTCAATGAGGCGATTTCACTTTACAAGGAACTTCTGACAATCAAAAAAGAAAAATTGGGTCCGGATCATTTAGAAGTCGCCTTTATATTAAGCAATCTGGCATTATTGTATGATGATATTGCTGACTTTGCGATGGCTGAACAACTGAATAAAAAGGCCTTGGAAATAAGAGAGAGAAAATTAGACAAGGATCACCCTGATCTTTTAACCAGTTTAAATAACCTGGCTTCTATCTACATTGAGATAGGGGATTATGCCAAAGCTTTATCCTTACTTCAGCAGACGCTAATCAAAATAAAAGATTCTTTAGGTAAAAACCATTCTGACAATATTACTCCCCTGAGCAATCTTGCACTCGTGCACACTCATTTGGGAAATTATTCTGTTTCAAAATCCCTTTTTAAACGAGTATTGGAACTCACAGAGAACACCTATGACAATAATCATCCACAGGTCGGTACAAGTCTGAATAGTTATGCGACAATCTGTTCCTATATGGGTGATTATGAACTGGCTGAATCGTTATACAAAAGAGCATTGGCCATTAGTGAAAAAAATTTCAGTGAGGATCATCATGAAATTGGAATAAACCTGAACAATCTGGCACTGATGTATTTTGCCATGGGAGACAATGCAAAGGCAGAACCATTATTTCAAAAGGTCTTGCCCATTTTTGAAAAGGCCTATGGTAAAAAGCATCCCAATATTTCTCCGGTATTGCTTAATCTGGCCTCTCTTTATGAATCGAAAGGGAATTATCAAAAAGCCTATTCTTTTTTTAAGCAGGCAATTGAAATTGATGATTTATCGATTAACCATGTTATGAGTTTTACATCTGAAAATCAGAAGCTAAAATACATTCTTGAAAAGAATTGGGCAATGTATGGTTTTTTTACGCTGGCGATGAATCATGAAGAGGAATTCCCCGGTATTGCAAATGATGCGTTGGATATCTGGCTAAAACGAAAGGGGATTATCTTAGAATCCCAGAAGCAAATCCAAACGGCCATAACCCGCTCTGATGATCCAGATATAATTAAGCTTTTTCAACAACTTGCCAAAAAACGTTCGATGCTTTCAAAGCTTGTGTTTGCAGGACCTGGGGACCGTTCTCCAATTCAATATCAAAAACACATTGAACGTTTAACTCATGATATTCCGAATCTGGAATCCCAATTGAGCCGCCTAAGCCATTCATTTGCTTTAAATATCAAAACGTCTCAAGCTAATTCAAAAAAACTATCTTTGGCGCTTCCTTCTAATAGCGTTCTTATTGAAATAGCTAAAATCACTCCTTTTAATTTTAATGCCAAAGATGCTGAAAAAAGATGGGGGGAAGATATATATATTGCCTTTGTACTCCATGCTGGAACGCCGCATAGAATAGAGATGATTAATTTGGGAAGGGCATTAACAATAGATAATACTATCCTTGCCTTAAAGAAAAAGATAACCACGGGTAGAGGACTGAGAACCCAAAAATTATCAAAACAATTGCATGATCTTGTCTTTAAACCCTTAAAAGTCGATATGGCTGATGTCACGAACATTTTCATCTCACCGGATGGTAATCTGAATCTAATCCCATTTGAAGTCATGATGGATGCCCGTGGAAAATATCTTATTGAAAAATATACGTTTAATTATCTGACTGCGGGCCGGGATATGTTAGGGTTTGGATATGACAAAAAAGGATTGGGTAAAGCTTTGATTATCGGGGATCCGGATTTTGATCTTCAACCAACCCAAAAAGAGATTGCACTAAGGCGGATCGGCTTTGAAACGGCCACCAATCAAACACCCATCAGTCTGCGTGCAAAAGATATGCAATCGTTTAATTTTTCCCGTCTCCCGGGTACCCGAAAAGAGGTGGAAACCATTCACTCTTTATTTGAATCCGGTCAATCCAGCCTTTACACCGGAGAAGAGGCTTTGGAAGAAGTTTTAAATCAAAAAAACTCGTTTTCCATAATCCATCTGGCAACTCATGGATTTTTTCTATCAGACAATCAAATAGAAAAAAACGATAATACTATCAATGGAGAATTGGATAAAAACGCTTTCAAACTGAACCAATTTAAAAATCCGCTGCTACGATCCGGCATTGCCCTGGCAGGAGCCAATCAAAGCACAGGCGTGAGTAACCAAAAAGAAAGTGACGGCATCGTTACTGCTGAGAAAATCCTTGGGTTAAAGCTTCGGGGAACTGATATGGTGGTTCTTTCTGCATGTGAGACAGGTCTTGGAGATATTAAATCCGGTGAAGGTGTTTATGGGCTGCGCCGTGCATTTACACAGGCAGGCACAAAAAGTCTTGTAATGAGCATGTGGTCTGTGCCGGATAGGGAAACTCAAGAGCTAATGACGGAGTTTTATAAAAACATTATTTCAAGGAAAATGAACAGAAACAAGGCCCTTCGCCAAGCCGTACTTCATGAAATGAAAGTCACAAAAGAAAGATACGGTGAAAGCCATCCATTTTATTGGGGATCATTTGTCTTTTTAGGAGAACCTTAAGTTAATATTCGATTTTTCAGTAATTATTTTCCGAGGCCAATAGCGAGATTTGTATTCATAGGGCTCATTTTTTGAAATAAAGATAGACACAACATGTTGTGGTAGAACAAAAATAGCTTTTGTGTTCTGCATTCATCTTTATTGGAGATAACGCTGATTGGATGGGATTCAAGACAACTTGCATTAGTATTCCCAGAATTATGAATGAAAAAATCTATTGATTTGCATCCGTATCTTTAACATTTTACACTGTTGACTATGTCTTCTATAAGTCTTTTCCAGTATTAGCCCAGAGGGATGTTAGGTACTGTTTTCGCAAAAAAATATTTTCCAAATCTTGATCCAGATCAAAGAAAATATCCTTGAGTAAGATATATTGATAAATTGTGGGATAGTCTTTACTTTACAGAAATAAAAAACAACTTGTCCAATATTGGAATATAATTATGAAAATAAGTCAATTAAAAGGCCCCAGCCTGGAAGTTTCCGATGAAGACATTATTGAAGCCATGAAAAAAATTCCAGGCTACCTGGATATTACCCCTAATGATTTTCGTGAGTTGTACCAGGCCGCATTCAGCCATGCACTGGAACGTTTGCAATCTGCCATAAAAGCCGAAAATATTATGACAACGCCCGTCATCACCATTGATGGAAGTCGTTCTTTGACAGAGGCGGCAAGCTTAATGGCTATCCATAATGTCTCCGGCATTCCGGTATCTGACCACCAGGGTAAGGTATCCGGTATTATTTCAGAAAAAGATTTTTTAAAACATATGGCCCCCCAACATCAGTCTTCATTTATGCATGTCATCTTAAATTGTATAGATAAAGACAGCCACTGCATGATCCAAAATTTAAAGAATCTTAGGGTTAAAGACATTATGTCATCTCCCCCCATAACCGTAAAGATGGAAACCCCGATCCTGGAAGTTGCGGATATTTTCGAATCAAACAGGATCAACAGGGTGCCGGTTCTGGATCAACAATCAAATCTGGCAGGCATTATTGCCAGATCAGACCTGGTTCGGGTACTAAGGATCGGCTCCAAAATTATTTGATCTTTTGTTTTCAAAATACCCAGTCTTTTAAGGGGTTTTGGAAATAATTTAGATCAAGTTATTTTGTAACGATTCCTAAGCTGAAAATAAGGAAAATAATTCAATGTCTTTTTTCAATAAAATGAAGGGCGGGAGTCAAAGCCCTCCGGCTGTGGGATTTTCTGAAATTTTATGGTCCTGGCTGGGAGCATTTTGCGGTATCCTACCCGTGGCCTTTCTGAACTATAATCTTTTTGCCGATACGGATCTGGTCTTTATCATCGGATCATTCGGCGCATCTGCGGTTCTGATTTACGGGGCCGTCAAAAGCCCGCTGGCCCAGCCGAGAAATCTTATGGGCGGGCATATCATTTCAGCCATTATCGGAGTTATTGTCTTCAAACTCTTTGGCAGCCATCTCCCGCTTGCATCTTCTTTGGCCGTTGCAACGGCAATTGCTGCCATGCATGCCACAAGAACCCTGCATCCCCCGGGCGGTGCTACGGCCTTGATTGCCGTTATCGGAAGCCAGAAAATACATGCATTAGGCTTTTACTATGTGTTGGTGCCGGTAGGCGCCAGTGCGTTTATCATGTTGATTGTAGCACTCCTGGTGAACAACCTTTGCAAAACAAGAAAGTATCCTGAATTCTGGTTTTAACGCCTCTGGTCCT
>PIVQ01000411.1 GCA_003354055.1 Desulfobacteraceae bacterium
CCTGTCCCCTGTTCCGGAGCGTCGCTTTTTTCAAATATGATATGCCCGTTGGTACCGCCAAAACCAAAACCGCTCACTGCCGCATATCTTGGACTATTATCGTTTCCTTCGGGCCAGGGTAAATTTGATGTTGGGATCTGGCGGGTTGAAATGACATTATTTCTGGAGTGCATGGGGTTTTTAATATTTATTGTTGACGGTATTATTTTCTTGTTCAACGCAAGAATTGTCTTTATCATTCCGGACATTCCCGCAGCGGTCAGAAGATGCCCCAGATTTGATTTTGAAGATCCCGCATAGGGAGATGCTCCGTATTTCCCCCAGAAACTGTCCATGGAATCAAGCTCTACCTTGTCCCCAAGGGGAGTCCCGGTTGCATGGCATTCAACAAAGGTAATATCTTTTGGGTTAACCCCGCAATTTTTATAAGCCCTTTCAAAAGCTATATTCTGCCCTTCTGAACTGGGTGATAAAACCGATTGCCCCCTTCCGTCATTGGAAAGCCCGATTCCCTTAATTGCAGCATATATGCGATCATTGTCCCTTACGGCATCTTCATATCTTTTAAGGACAAACATTCCGGCACCTTCTCCGGCAATAAGTCCCCTTGAATCCTTATCCAGAGGGTTTGATTCAGGGCCGTCGGAATAGGCCTGGAAAATTGAAAACCCCATATTTATAAAGAAAGGATCGGCACAGCTCACGGCACCCGCAAGCATCATGTCGGTTTTTCCGCTTAAAAGAGAATCACAGGCAAGTTTTACGGCATAGATTGAGGATGAACAGGCGGCATCGATGGCAAGGCTTGTGCCGGAAAGATTAAGCGCCTTTGAAATCACTGCTGCCGGATATCCTGAAATCATCATGTTATCTATTAAGATTTCATTTGAATCCCCTTTGTGTTCAGTATATGGCGCAAGATTGAAATCATCCCTTTTTGCTAAGTTTTTGATACTCTCCTCAACAGCGTCATGGTAAATGGGAATACAAAGGCCATTTGAAAGGCGAGTGGGAAAGGAAAGATTTCCCAGAATAACGCCGCAGTTTTCAAGTGCGGGGGCTCCAAGATAACCGCTGTCCTTCAGCGCTTCTTTTGAGGTGTAGAGGGACCATTTAAAAAGGTCGTCAAGTTTATCAAGATAGTCTGATGAAAGAGAAAAGCCCTGGGGATCAAAATTAAAATCCCGGACATAACCGCCTTCCATGCAATAAAATTTGTCGTCTATTCCTTTTTTTGAAGAGAGATATTTTTCAGGATCCACCCCCATTTGATCATATCCGGCAGTGGATTTTGAACTTTTTCCATCCATGAGATTCTGCCAGTATTCTTCATAATTTTTTGCACCTGGCAAAAGGCAGGATATCCCTATGACAGCAATTTTATCCATTCACTAACTCCAAAATATATATTTTATATTTGCTAAGGATCGGCTCCAAAATTACTTGATCTTTTGCTTTCAAAATACCCAGTCTTTTAAGGGGTTTTGGAAACAAGTTTCTGCCCTTTAGGGTATTTAGATCAAGTTATTTTTTAACGATTCCTAAAATTTAAACAGACTATCGGCATTCACATTCACCCCATGGCTCATCAGCATCGCGACAGCCCTTGCCATGGAAACCTGATCCTTAACGCCCTTATTATTCAGCGGGATGGTTACATATTTTTTCCCGGAAAGAATCTGATCTATCCATAACGAGCATGTTTGTCTGGGACCGGTTTCCACGAAAATTCTTCCGCCGTCATCATATACTTTTCTCACAAGCCTGGGGAAATCAACAGTATCGCAAAACGCCTTTGCAATACTGTTTGCAACGGCTTTTGTTTTAAGGGGAACCGGAAGGTAACAGGAGGAAGAGTATAATTTTAAACCGGAAGGTTTATTCACTTCCAGGGAGTAAAGATCAACAAGTTTGTCATAGACGCGGTATGCGGGTGTACTGTGAATTGCAAGGGCAAGTTTTAAGGGAAAATATTTGCAGTTCAGCTTTTCTATCACCTGCAAGCATTTTTCAGGGTCTCCGGCAATAACAAGCTCATTGTCAGTATTTACAAGGGTAATATAAACTCTTTCTTCCTTACTGACGAGGTCTTCAACTTTTTTTCTATCCTCTAAAAGCGTATATGATTCCCAGATTTTTGCCTTACTATCACTCTTATCATCAGCACAAAGATTCCAGGCCTCTTGAACAGCCGTCAGGTCTCCGCTCAATGCATTGCTGAACGCATCGTTGTTTTTTAATTTTTCGCTCAGTTCACCCGGATCTTTCCAAACCATAAGAGATGCCATCATGGATGCTTCACCCATGCTGTACCCAAGCGCATACTCCGGGATTAGGTTGAACACACCCGCCATAATCATGGTATAGATAACCGAAAAGCTCATTCCGCACTGGGATATATCCATAATGTTTTTGCGAAGATCTTGATCGCAAAGTTTAAGTTCATCCCGGGAAAGGTCATGGTTTAACCTTGGGTAGAGTTCTTTTTCTTTTACAAAACTGCCAACATCCGGTGCCAGCTGTGAGAAAAAATCATAGACATTGGGAAACATCTGGAAAAGATCCTGGCCAAGACCCGTATAAGCACTTCCAACACCCGGATAGACAAATACTGTTTTCCCGGTTTTTCCAAGGGGATCAGGCGTAAAATAACTTCCCCCGGGAGTTTTTATGATAGTTCCATCGCCAAAGGATTTATCCAGGCCCGACGCTAAAAACTTGGCCTCTCTTTTTATGGCTGAATTTGAATCCCCCATTACAACGGCAGAATAGTCCTTATTGGGTTCGGATTTATATTGAACAAAGTTTTCTTTGGCTATTTTGCTTAAATCATCTGAATGACCGGCTTTTACGGATAATTCCTCAAGCTTTAACCTAAGGCTTTGCTTTGATCCTGCTGCAACGGGGAAGAGGCTTGGGCCCGAAAGACTCAGATATCTTGAAACCCTAGGTTTTTCCAAACCGGATTCAGACAAAAAGAGAAAACTATCACGGCTCTCTTTTGTCCAGGATAAAACAGCTTGTCTTTGCCTGTGTTTTCCCCCTTTAAACCAGGTACGCGATGAAAAGGGGAAATAAAAGGGGGTTTCCTCGGTAATATTGCAGGTGACATCAAAGGCCTTTTGTCCGGGATAATATCGATTGTAGACACAAAGTGATGTGGAAATAAGCCCTGCCAGGGGATCAAGGGCAATTCCTGCTGCAATACTTTTTTTCTCCCGAGCCGGAACCAATGCTGCCAGTTTTTCAAGCTTTGTTGCCGTTATATTTTGGGGACTTTCACAGCAAATTGTGAAAAGACTCACATCTTCGGGGATAATTGTCTGTTTATCCCCTTCGTCCTCATCTATTGTTTTATCTATTACGGCATAAATTCTATCATCTTCTGAAACAGCCAGGCTTAAATCCCTGAACACAACAGCCCCGGATGAAGAGATGACCATCACGGCGCATAGTGGCTCTTGATCAAGTAAAAAACTAACTTTTTCAAGGGCTGTTAAAAGATCGGGCGCTGCATGATAAGTTTTAAAATAGGGTCCGATGTTTGATATTGAATTTGCAATCTGAATTATAGCTGTCTTTTCAAATCCCTCTTTAAAAAGATCTGATCTTACATCTTTTTGTGCAGATTCAATCAACTCATCAGGGCTGTTCTCTTCTGAAAACAACCCGTCAAAAGTAGCGTCATATAGCTTAAGGTTAAAACGGTTCGTTCCTTTAAACGAACCGTTTATAACACCAATGCCTGTCAGGGCAATTTTATGACTCATAACTTATACCGCTTTAACGAAAAGCCCATTCAACTGCTTGCTGAATGTGACTTGCGCCCCGCTTACGGATGTGTATACTTTTCCATTTTCATCATGGGTATAAATATCCGCACCTATGCTGGACGGTGATTTTTTCGTGATATTCAATGTTACATAGAACTTCTTACCACTGGGTACATTTGCATAGTGAAACGCATCCGCAGCCTCGGAGGGAAGGGCGCCTGCACCCATGAATTTTCTGACCCAGATCAGCATGCTTTGAAACTGAACATCAGCGGCATAGGGGTTAAATGTTCCAATGGGAAAACTGCCCTGATCTTTCACTGAAACATCGGGAATACGGCATTCCATAGTCAGTTTTTCATCGGAGATATTTAACACTTTTTCAATGGCCTGGAAGTTGGGGCCATGGAACAGGGTTCCGTTCTCATAGAAAACAGATCCATCTTCGACATCAGTCTCGGTCAGATCAAAGTCACTTATTACCGCAGCCTTTGGCAGACTGTTTGTGATTACAATGTCAGCAGAATAATGGTGAATGGTTTTTCCACTTTTATCCAGGCTTGTTATTTTTACATTAAAACTGATGTCATTGGATAATTGGGTCTCTGAAATATCTAAAATAAACTCTTCGGCCTCATTACCGTCAAAAACAATCCCTTTGAGGAGCTTATAATTTTTGCACCGCAAAAATTTATAGCCCGGATAAAGTTTTTCACATGAATCCGCCATCCAGGACGTTGCACAAACAGTCGGCAGAACAGGATTCCCGCCAATTGAATGATCATGGAGAAAATTGTTTTCCAATAATTTTACAGAGCTTACAATTCTGTGATTTTTAAGAGATCCCTCTTTAATTTCCGGCGCATACAGCATGGAACTTCCAACAAGAATCTGGGGGAACGACTCAACCATTCTCATCTCTTCTGAGAAAAGAGTCGCCCCGTTTTCAATGGGAATGACTTCAATCCCGTTTTCTTCAAACATTTTTTTAAGCCCGGGAGTTACCATACCGCCGTCCCATGGTCCCCAGCAAAATGAATTCACATGGCAGTTGGGAAAGAGCGCTTTTATTTTATAGGAGGCTTTGTTCAATATATCATTTGCAATGGCATAGTCGGACTGACCTTCATTACCGAAAAAACCTGCCGCAGATGAAAAAAGAGCAACATGACTCAGTTTTTCAGGTTGCACACAGGCCAGAAGTGATTCAAGGCCGATTATCTTTGTGGAATAGACAGCATTAAAATCAGCAATTGTCTTATCCTCAATGAATTTATCGGCAAGCACTCCTGCGCCATGGACAATCCCTGTAATTTCCCCCATTCTTTTGACGGCGTTTTGAATGGATTTGCCTACAGCGCTGCCATCGGTTACATCTGCTGATACATATTCAGCTTTTGCGCCTGCAGCGTTTAATTTTTCCAGGGCGGATGAAATTTCTCTATCGGATAAAACAGGTTTAATCATCTCATCAATAAGTTTAGGAGTCGGCTTTTTACCTCTATTCTTAAGCTCGAGCATGACCGCCTTTTTTAATTGCGCACCGTCTGTTATTCCAGCGGCCCAGTCAGGATCAGGGTTTCCTGAGTAAACCGATCTTCCAAGAAGAATAAAGCCGCACTTTGTATCCTGGGCAAGTTTATGGATGCATTCAAAGGTTACCCCTTTGGCCCCACCGCTTACAAGGAATACTGAATCTTGGCAAATTGCGTCGTCTTTTTCTTCAAATTCCGGCAAAGCTTGAACAGCTTGCATTGTAAAACGTCCGTCGTAACTGACGGCTGTTTCCGTTACCCTTTTGTCGGGATCAAGTATTTCCCTTTCAATGGCAAGGCAGGCCTCTTTGTCTGACAGATCCCGGCAGACATCTATTGTGCGGCATAAAACATCCTGCCATTCAAGGTTCAACGTCTTTGTCAGCCCGAAATACCCTCCTGAAACAAGGCTTGTATTAATACCTGTTGTACCCAGTTTCCCATCCATTCTTGTTGCCGCAACAAAAAACTGTCTGCCCCCTCTGTTTTCGGTAAGGCAATTTTTAAGATGCTTGGCTGAAAGAAAAACACTTAAAAGCAGATCTTTTTCGTTTTCATTAAAAGAGAGGGTATCCTCGTCTGATTTGGAAGGAGGACTTAAATGTATAAAGCCCCCGATTTTTCCATGGTTTTCTTCAATCTTTGAATACAGGGCAGATAGTGTTTCTTCACCCATATCTGAAAGGACTTCTCTTTTTCTTCCGTCATCTTCCCCTGTCTTAACCACGCTCTCAGGGTAACTTACCACAACCGGGTTAAAGCCTCTTTTTTCAAGGGCTGTTGCAAGAAGAGAGGTCAGCTTTGTTCCATCATCGGTTATAAGGCAGCAATCGTTCTCACTTAACCTGACGGCAAGCCTATCAGGAGCAGGGATGCTTTTTAATTTTGCTATACTTCTTTTGGTTCCCTTATTTTTAAGGGCTGTATCCTTTTTCTCAGGGTCTGTTTTTCCGAAATCCTTGGCAACGGTGCCTTCGACATTCCCCATTTTATCAACTATTTCACCAAGGGTTTTAAGCTCCGAAAGTTCATCAGGATTGAGCTGGGGCAAATCAGGAAAGCCCTCGGTTACTGCAGCAAGAATTTCAACGCGCTTAATTGAATCAATCCCGAGATCCGCTTCCATGTCCATCTCAAGATCAAGCATTTCAACGGGATATCCGGTTTTATCGGAAACCACTTCCAGCATTACCCGGGTCAGTTCCTTTACATCGACGCCCGGGCCTGTTGCCTCAGGTGCCGGTATGGATTGTTTATCAGTGCTTCCCTCATTTTCGGCCTGAACACTGCCCTTCATTGTATCAACAATTTCGCCAAGGGTTTTAAGCGCTGCCAGGTC
>PIVQ01000412.1 GCA_003354055.1 Desulfobacteraceae bacterium
AACCCTAAATTATGGAAATGTATTATTTGTACTAAAACTCTTGATAAAAAGAGTAAGAATTATATTCTTACTAATTGTTATCACGATTTTCATAAAGATTGTTTAGAAATTTGGCAAAATATTAAAAATAATTGTCCTTCATGTGATCATAAATTACCACAAAAAGAAGAAAAAAAAGAAAATATAAATGTAATTTCTAATAATGAAGTTGAAAAATTATTTTATAATGGATGCTCATATAATCAAATAATAAAAATTGAAAAAGTCAATTGTAATAGTATTGAGTATGAAAATACTAAACGCAATGATTCAAACTTAAAAGAAAAATATGTATTTCACGGAACAGATATTAAAAATATCCAGGCTATAATTGATACTGGTTTTCAAAGTAAATATAGTAAAGTTGCTGTTCTTGGTTCGGGTACATATTTTGCTAAATATTCTAATTTAAGTAGTGTGTATTCTGATAAAACTGGTAAAAAATCTATTAAAAAAATGTTTTTATCAAAAATATTAGTTGGAAAATTGAAGAAAGGTGGATTTCATGTACCACGAAATAGAACTATTACATGTGTAAATGATATTAATAATCCAACAGTATATGCAATTCAAGATGGCTTATGTGTCCCAACTCACGTTATAACTTTTCAATATAAAATTAGAACAATGAAGAAATTCATAAGAAAATATTCTTTTAATTAATTTTTTAAAAACAATCTCTAATAAGGGACTCATTTTAATTTTCATAATATAATCTGAAAAAGTTCAAGAAAAATATATTTTTAAAATTGATTTGAAAAATTAATAACAAATAATGACTGCAGCTACCGGTTTTACTGTCACACATGGTAATTATACTGTTGACGACTTAATTGCTGAAGTTCAAGCGCAGATGAACACCGATGCTATTTTGATTAATGCTTGCCAAAGTGGTAATTTAGAACTCGTTCAGTCTCTTATTAATGAACACAATGTTAATACTATTGATACTTATGGTTTTACACCATTAATACAAGCTTCAGGATATGGACATTTAGATATTGTCAAGTTTTTACTTAACAATGGAGCAGATATTAATTCAGGAAGGGTTTGGTATCCATCATCACGGGCTTCTGTGAATGGTCAATTAGATATTGTCAAGTTTTTCATTAATAATAATTTTAGAGATGTTAATTTTAGATATTCTTATGGGGATTCATTGTTAGAATATGCTTCAAGAGGTGGACATTTAGATATTGTTAAATTTTTACTTAAAAATGGAGCATATGTTAATACTACTAATAATTCTGGTTGGACACCATTTATGGTTGCTTCATGTAGAGGACATTTAGATGTTATTAAGTTTTTATTTGATAATGGAGCAGATATTAATGCAAGAGGAGGTTCTGGTAATCATTCATCTTTATTTTGGGAATTTCATCATAAACGAGGGAGATATTTAGATGTTGTTAAGTTTTTACTTAAAAAAGATATCACAGAAATATTTGATGCTGCATATGAAATACCAATATTATTTTTAACAGAAAATATACATTTTATCATTAGTTTATTCAATAAATCACAAATTGATTTATATAAACTAAGAGATTTATTATCATTTAATATTGAAGAAAAATTACCATTAATTGATAATTTAACTATGAATTATGGAATAGAACCTTCTATATTTTCAAATATTTATAATATTAAAAAAATAGAAAATATTAAAAACTTAGTGAAGGATAAAAAACAATCATTAGATGATGCTTTAAAAGAACATAATATTCCGAAAGATTTAACTAATAAAATTAACGAATACTTATATTATAATTAATAAACAAATTGATATCTTAATTATTATTAATATGAACTCTTTAGATAAACAAAATATGAATTATCATTTAATGGAAGATAATGACAGTTTAGTATCTGTATTAATTATTAGTGATGAAGATATGAAATTATAGAAAATACTGTGCAAACTTCAAACTCTCATATTGTTTTCTATATCTTATGCTCCATAAGCTACTAATTATCTAAAAAATAACTAAAATTGATTATTAAATAATCAATTAAAATGGATTTTTTACCACAAGATTTAGAAGATATTATTATGGATTATAAAGTTAAAATGGAAAATTATGATAATTCATTAAGTTATATTAACAATTTTGCACATACGATAGACCAAGATATATTTACCATTAATATAAATCCAGAAACTAAGTTAAATGATATTTTAACTTCTACTATTAATTTTTTAAAAAATAATATATTTGAAAGTTTTAATATTAGACTTAACAATAATGAAATATTGAAAACTATTATAAAAAACATTAATCCAAATATTATCAATTGGAATAGGGTTGGTAATACAATATATGATTATCCATTAATTCACGAATTATCAGTTGAGTTTATTAGAGAGTTCCAAGATAGATTAGATTGGAAACTGGTTGGTTATTATTCCCCATTAATTCACGAATTACCAATTGAGTTTGTTAGAGAGTTCCAAGATAGATTAGATTGGGATATGGTTGGTCATTCAACATATGGTCATCCAACATATGGTCATCAAACATATAATTTCCCATTAATTCACGAATTACCAATTGAGTTTGTTAGAGAGTTCCAAGATAGATTGAATTGGACGCATAATATGATGATGAATGCTCCGATTGAGTTTGTTAGAGAATTCCAAGATAGATTGGGTATAGATTATTTTAATATATTTTTTATCATCATTGTAGGAATTGGATTAGTTTTATGGAAAAAATATTAATTTATAATTTACCATAAATAAAATATTTTAAAAACTTATTAATAAAGAAAACCTTTTATGAAATAATTAAAAAACAAAAAAGAATATGTTATGACAATACTATTTATTAAAAATAACATAGAATAAAAAATGTTATTTTAAAATTGATTTGAAATATTATTATAATTTAATATTATTTAATAATAACTCTTTAATACTAACTATGAATACAAATAATACAGATTTCACAAAAATGTTTGAAAAAACAAATAAAATGAAATATTCAATTGAAAAAATTGAAACCGATATTGAACAACTTAAAAAACAAGAGGAAAAGTTAAGTTATAAAATTATATTAGAAAGTGATACAATAATAAATAGTTTAAATACAGAAATTATGACAAATATTAGAATATATAGTTCACTTAAAATTGATACAAAAATTAAAATAATAAAATTATTATCTAATTACGATTCATACAGTTTTTATTCAATAAAATATTTTATTATATCAATTTGTGAATCATATAAATATAATGCTATATTTGGAAATCTTAAAAAAAATTGGGATTTAATAATTAAAGTAATGAGAAAATTAGATAAAAATAATATTAAAATTAAAAAAGAACACAAAGCATTATTGAAATATCAGAAAAAGACGATTGCTAAAAAAATCAAAATAGAACAAAAAAGAATTAATAAAGAAAGAAAAAATATAAAAAAATATAATAAAAAATCATCAAATACTAATAATGTATATGAGCAATTATTATAATTATTTTTTAAAAACAAAGTATCATAATGGACTTATTTTTTTACGATTTAAAAAATTATTCTTTTATTTCTAAAATTGACATATATAAAAGAAAAAGGTATCAAAAAACTAACTGATATAATAGATAAACACAAAATGGAATGCTATGATGTTTAAAAGAAATATCAAAATTGATTTATGATTAATAACAAACAATGCAAAATACTAAACAAATTAAACAACAATTACAAAATACTAAACAACAATTACAAAATAATAAACAATTACAAAATATTTGGTTAAATGTATCTTCTGATATTGAATTTTTAATTACTAAGAAAAATCTTTTAATTACTAAGAAAAATCTTTTAATTACTAAGAAAAATCTTTTAAGTATTGAACCAACTAGTTCTATAATTATAATTGAATCAACTAGTTCTATGATTGAATCAACTAGTTCTATGATTGAATTAACTAGTTCTATGATTGAATCAACTAGTTCTGGTATTGAGATTTATTCTAACGATTTTTTTTTACTATGTAAGCGTTCTGTGTATGAACATGAGTTTATTGAACGCTCACATGAGCTTCTTGAACGTACATATAAGCTTCTTGATGAGCTTCTTGAAAATGCATATGAGATAAATCGTGAGTGTGACACTATTCTACAAACTCTATTTAATATTAAATAGTAAGCTTAATATATTGTATAAAATGTAAAACAGTATGAAGTTTCTTAAATACCTATTTTAAAATGAATTAAATATTAATCCATTTTATCCTTATTAAAGAAAAAGGAATCAAAAAATTAAAATTGATTTGGAATTTATATTAACTAATTTACTTTCACATTTTATCAAATGACTACTCAATCTATTTATTCTGCTATTAAAAATAATAACATTAATCAATTGAAAATATTATTAAAAGATATCAACATAAATGATGTTAAAGAACTTAAGATTGATGATAAAAATAATAATATTTTAATTTATGCTTCTAGACTTTCTATGTTAGATATTGTTAAGTTTTTAATCCAAAATGGTGCTAATGCTAATAAATCAACGAATAGTGGAACAATACCTTTATTTATTGCTTCTCAAGAAGGTCATTTAGATATTGTTAAATATTTAATCCAAAATGGTTCAGATGTTAATAAATCACGTAATGATGGAATAATACCTTTATTTATTGCTTGTCAAAATGGTTATTCAGATATTGTGAAGGTTTTAATTCAAAATGGTGCTGATGTTCATAAAACTTGGAATGGAACAACACCTTTATTTGTGGCTTCTCAAAATGGTCATTCAGATATTGTTAAGTTCTTAGTTGATAATGGTGCTGATATTCATAAAACATTGAAAGGAACAACACCTTTATTTATGGCTTCTCAAAAAGGTCATTCAGATATTGTGAAGGTTTTAA
Source organism: Desulfobacteraceae bacterium (assembly GCA_003354055.1). The sequence goes on from PIVQ01000412.1 coordinate 4,920, forward strand.
TCCAAAATGGTGCAGATATTAATAAATCAACGAATAGTGGAGCAACATCTTTATATATAGCTTCTCAAGAAGGTCATTCAGATATTGTGAAGGTTTTAGTTGATAATGGTGCTGATGTTCATAAATCACATAATGATGGAACAGTACCTTTATTTGTTGCTTCTCAAAATGGTCATTCAGATATTGTGAAGGTTTTAGTTGATAATGGTGCTGATGTTAATAAACCATGGAAGGTTTTAGTTGATAATGGTGATGATGTTCATAAAGAACTAACACCTTTATTTGTTGCTTCTCAAAATGGTCATTTAGATACTGTTAAGGTTTTAATACAAAATGGTGCTGATGTTCATAAAACTTGGATTGGAACAACACCTTTATTTATGGCTTCTCAAAAAGGTCATTCAGATATTGTGAAGGTTTTAATTCAAAATGGTGCTGATGTTCATAAATCATGTAATGATGGAACAACACCTTTATTTATTGCTTCACATAAAGGTCATTTAGATACTGTTAAGGTTTTAATACAAAATGGTGCTGATGTTCATAAAACTTGGAGTGGAATGACACCTTTATATATAGCTTCACAAAAAGGTTATTTAGAAGTTGTTGAATTATTTAATAATTATAATAAACAAATTAATAAATTAAACTTACAAAAAAATAATAATATTATTAACATAATGGAAATATATGATATATTACAACCAAAAATAAAAGAAAAACATATCATTAAAAAAATATTATCAATGAAATATGATATGGAGACTTATGATTTATAATTCAAGATAGTTATAGTAAAGGTTTTTTTTTATTTTAAAATTTATTCTTAAATTTAAGAATAAATGTTATTATTTAAAAATATATTCAAATCTAAGCCACGAAAGCAAATAAATACTCAATCTATTTATTCAGCTATTGAAAATAATAACATTAATCAATTGAAAATATTATTAAAAGATATTAACATAGATAATGTTAAATCACGTGATGATGGTGAAACACCTTTATATATTGCTTCTCACGGAGGTCATTTAGATATTGTTAAGTTTTTAATACAAAATGGTGCTAATATTAATAAATCAGCGAATTATGAAGTAACACCTTTAAACATTGCTTCTCAAAATGGTTATTTAGAAGTTGTTAAGTTCTTAGTTGATAATGGTGCTGATGTTCATAAATCACGTAATGATGGAGTAACACCTTTACATATTGCTTCTCAAAATGCTCATTCAGATATTGTGAAGGTTTTAGTTGATAATGGTGCTAATGTTAATAAATCATGGAAAGGACTAACACCTTTATTTATGGCTTCTCATCAAGGTTATTTAGATATTGTGAAGGTTTTAGTTGATAATGGTGCTAATGTTAATACATCAATAGATAATGAAGAAGTAACACCTTTATATATTGCTTCTCAACAAGGTTATTTAGATATTGTTAAGGTTTTAATACAAAATGGTGCTAATGTTAATAAATTAGCGTATGAAGGAGTATCACCTTTACATATAACTTCACGAGTAGGTCATTTAGAAGTTGTTAAGTTTTTAATACAAAATGGTGCTAATGTTAATATATCAACGAATAAAGGAGTAACACCTTTATTTCTAGCTTCTTATCAAGGTCATTTAGAAGTTGTTAAGTTTTTAATACAAAATGGTGCTAATGTTAATATATCAACGAATAAAGCAACACCTTTACATATGGCTTCAGATCAAGGTCATT
>PIVQ01000413.1 GCA_003354055.1 Desulfobacteraceae bacterium
CTGCAAATGGCCCCGGTTCTCATTGACCGCTTTAAGGGTCAGGAAATTTCCGTCCAGGGAGATATCCTTTACGCATTGGGAGAAATCGGAGACCTTGAAACAAAGGCGTGGATCCGTGAGTGTAAAAAACGAGTGGCGCATGCGGATCTCAAAGATGCGGCGGAAGATGCCATTGATGCCATTGATTCAAGGTGTGCTCCTTAAGATGTGGAGCTGACGGTCAGGGCATGAATCCTGTCCCTGGCTGCCTGGACAACTGTGTCGTCCTCGTCATTTTTAACCACCTGCTCTAAAAATTTGAGATCAGTGGCACTGCTCATAAATTTGATCCGCACCTTTGGATTGGAGTGCAGATACTTGGGGACAAAAAAATCTGAAAAACGCATGACACCCTCCTATATGATTACGTTATACGTATCAAAGAGGATCGGATGCTTTCTCCACATATTTCCTGATCAATTCGATGGTCACCTCTCCCATGCTCCGGCCCTGCTTTACCGCGGTCAGCTTGAATTCTTTATGAAGATACTCCGGCATTCTTAACGTCAACTGTTTCACCTTGCTGTCTTCGCTCATCTAACCCTCTTAAATTTTTATGGATTCATCCGATCCCGACCTTGCTTATAAAACCACAAAAGATGTCTAAATGTCAATACAGAAATACATTTAGCGATAATTCTCAGCAGGGCCATGGTTGAAAATTCTGTACAGCTCAACCATTGTCCTAATTATACTTTTATAGCTGTTCTCGCTGTTCGAGCTTTTCTCGTTTTTTTATGATATGAATCTTCAAAACAAAACCGAAGGAGTGAATCGATATGCCCCATGTTATTGTAAAAATGTATAAGGGAAGATCCGACGAGCAGAAAAAAGCACTTGCGGATAAACTCACAGCGGACGTTATTGCCGTTACGGAGTGCAAAGAGACTGCCGTTTCCATCACATTTGAAGAATTTGAGCCTTCGGACTGGGCTGAAAAGGTGTATCGGCCTGATATCCTTGAGGGTGCGGGAGAACTTTTTCAAAAACCAGGCTATGATCCCTTTGCAAAGACAAAAGTTGCACAGGAAAACCAGGAAGAGGGATTAATGGCATATGTTCGGGATGCGGCTGCCATAGGTGCCCGGGAAGACACTACCGGAAACTTCAATCCCATGTCCTGGCTGGATCTTGAACTGGAAGACAACCCACAATCCTTTGATCCGTTTTTTGATACTCACTGGGATGAATTATCAGACGAGGAAAAAGAAAAGCGGATGATGGCTATCAGACGGGTGTTGTAGGAGACCCTATCCTACAAAAGGAGAGGCATGAAAGAATTAATCGAGCGTTACGGACTTGCCCCCCACCCCGAAGGCGGGTACTTTAAAGAAGTCTACCGGTCCGGGATTTGCGTTGTGTCACCTGAGACAGGAACACAACGCCATGCTGTTACCCAGATTTATTTTCTGCTAACTGCCGGCCAGGTGAGCCGCTTCCACAGGGTGGTTCATGATGAGATCTGGCATTTTTACGAGGGCGCTCCTCTGGACCTGATCCAATATGACGGCAAAAATGTCACCAAGGAAGTTATCGGGCCGGGAGAAAACTATATGGCGGTGGTACCGGGAAAAGTCTGGCAGGCTGCCGAGAGCACAGGGGAATACACCCTGGTGGGGTGTACGGTGGCACCTGGTTTTGATTTTAGCGATTTTTCATTTTTTAGTGAAATGGATACTGATGCGTTCACAGCCGCACACACCGGATATGAACGCTTCATTTAAGGGTGCTCCAAATCTTCCATCACCCTATCAGGCTGACTCGGTAGCAGCATTATGTGTATAGGTATAGGGCGTTGCCATCTTGCTGATCCCTAAGAGATTGGTCAGATTGGCATCCGTAGATTTGATATCGTCATATTTCCGTGCCATGGAGAGGATATCATCCCAGCTTGAGTCATCTCCCATAAAATTAACCAAAGAGGCACTCCGGGTGGTCAGGGAATCTGCATAGCTCATGATTTCCCTGTTGGCACTCATCTGTTTGAAGGCCAACTCAAACTCAGGATCTTCATTCAATGCCTTTTCCAGATCCGATTTGCCGGGGAAGGATTCGGCAATGGTGATGTTGAATTCAGAATCCACCGACAGGCTGATCTGCTGATCCGGATCAATGCCAAGGGTGTCAATGGCATCTTCCAGTCTATCTTGAGCGATCTCTTCCTGGATAGTGGCAGCGCTCTCAAAAGCCCCCAGCGTGAGCGGGCCTGTAGGATTCAGCCCCATATTTTCCCTGACCCTGGCTTCGGCCACACCTTCTGAGAGCGAGACCTGTACCCCGTCGACAATCTCAGTTTTTTCTTCTGTTTCCGATTCAGAGGCAACCTGCGTTGTATTCGAAGCTGAAAGGGCATCACCTGCGGGCAGGTATTGATTGCCTGATGAATATACGGAAGTGCTGGTAATAAGACTCATGGCTATATCCTGTAAAATTAGTGTTACAAGATATATAAAGCATAATATATACCAGCCGGAACATTTTCAATAACATCCTTATTATAAAGGATATTCAACACAGCGTCCTTCCCAAAAACCCGACTAAACCGACATTATTTTCTTTGACAGGGAATTTTTTTCCGGCGAAGCCCCAAAGATCAGAAGCCGATCCCGGCAGACAGATAAATGCTGTGGGATTCATGGGCCGTGCCGGCAGAATCAGGGTCAAACCAGGTATCGCCTGTACTGTAGTCAATGCCACTGGAATCCCCTTTGGTTGAAAAAAGCTTTTGAAAATCATATCCCATCCGGATCACCCATCTCTGGCTCACCTGCCAGCCCATGGCAACACCGGTACCTAAAAAAGGCTGGTTCACGATCCGGTCATTGAAAACCATACTGCGGTTCAGATGCTGATCTTCAGCCTTGGTTTTGGCCCACAAGCTGCCTTTGACATGGGCGTTGGCAAAAAATCGACCCCGAACAATGCCCATATTCACCCCAAGATAAGGGATATAAACCCGTTGTTCATAGCGGATACCGGTCTCATCCGGAAACGTGCCGGAGTCATTCCGCCATCCCCCACCCCTGGAATAAATGTACTCACCGCCATGATCCGCCCATTCCCAATTGTCAAACTTGAATCCCAGAAGCGGGGTCAGGGAGACACCCCTTCCCAGATCAAATTCATATCCAAGATTCAGATCAAGGATATAGGCATCTTCCAGATCAACAGGACTTCTGGACCAATGGGACCATCCGGAACCAAGGGAAGAATCCCAGTCCCAGTCCTGCATGTATCCGTTTCCCTGGGTTACGGCTGCCCAGAACCCGAAATTTAGCTGGACCCTGGGAGAAAACCAGACGGACAGCACGCCTCCTGCCATGACCACATCTTCAATCTCCCAATCCAGCTGGCTGATTTTCTCCCCTGTATCTGAATCGTAGACATATTCATTGGAAATACCCCGGACATAGTTGACAGACCCGGTGAATATCATCGGAAATCGGGCTCCTTGGTTCAATTGCACCGGGGGTGAGAATGCGTCCATGGCAAAGCCCGGGGAGACCAGTCCCAAAAAGAAAATCCATAGCACGGCGATTTGTTTTGCAGTCTTCATTATACAGTTCGTTTTTCAATCAATTTCAGAGGTGCAATCTTCTAAATAACAAAGGGACCTCATATCATATTCAATGTCCGGTGAACACTTAATTTCAGGAAACCTTCTTTCCAGACGGACTTTCATTGACAAGAGAAGATTCTACCCCCATACTTTTGCGTACCTGAAAATCAAAAAAAATTTCATAAGGAGACACCATAATGAAAGTTATTCACTATTCGGAGATTCCCCCCATTGCCATTGATAATGAGATGGTAAGAAATGTAGCCGGCCGGGTTGTAATCGGTAAAGAAGACGGGGCTACCAACTTCTGCATGCGGCGGTTTGAAATCGGGCCTGAAGGCTTTACCCCCAAACACAGCCATGACTGGGAACATGAGGTATGGGTACTTGAAGGCCGTGGAGAAATCTTCATAGAAAATCTGTGGCACTCCCTGAAAGAGGGTACTGCTGTTTTTGTGCCGCCCAATGTGGAGCATCAGTTCCGAAATAACTCCGACGCCCCCTTTGCATTTCTCTGCCTGGTTCCCTCACAGGCCCCGGAGATGTAGAATGAAACCTAAGACCTGTGTGACGCCGGAAGGCAGCTTCAGTGTAGGGATCCACGATCCGGGCTTCCGGGTGGAGAATATGAGAGAAAATACGGCTTTATCCACACTTGGCAGACTGCCCGACGGCAGGCCTGTGGAAAACCATGTCAATTTTCCGTCATCCTCAGTCAACGCCGACCAGACAGACCGGATCTACGAAGTGGCCAACCCCTTTCCCTTCCGGGGCACCACCTTTATCAATTCGGCCTGGGCGGACCGCCACGTAGGCCGGCCCGAGACTATATCCGCCCCGGCAAAGCCTGAGTGCTCCTTACGAAGCAACCTTGACGCCTGGCAAAAGACCAAAGGAGGGGAGACTAAGCTTCCCCCCATTCTGGATATCCTGCCCCGTCCCATGATGCTTGCCCTGGCCCAGGCCTCCACGGATCCGGATGAACTGGCTGCTCTGGCCCCAAAGGCCTGCGACCTTTTGTTTGACAAGGAAGGCAGCCCCACAGGTGTTGCCTTCAAAGAACTTGAAAACGGAATGCACGTCCCGGAAGTTCACGACCATGAACTCTATGATATCCTAGGCAACAATTCTTTCCTGCCGGATGCCTACAAAGAGGTGATGGTGCTCAGACCCGGTATCCAGGGAAGCAGCGAAATCATCGGGGAAGTGACTGAAGACACCCATGTTTTTGAATATCTGAGACGAAACTCCTACATTCCCTGGGGGCATTTTGCCTCTAATATGGCCAACGACGAAATAAGATACAGGGCCCGGGACCTGCGCCCTTCCGACATGACAGGCATCCGCCATCTTTACTACCAACGGGTCTATGTGCGGGTGGCGGAGCAACTGGATCTGCCCCTGCCGGCAACCGGACGTTCCCTCACGCCCGAAGAACTGGAAGCCCTAAGAGAGGACATCCACATCCGGATTAATCAGAAGGGAACCTATCTCACCTTCAATTCCGCGTTATGGGGTTGGAATTTCGGATTTGGATTTGCTCAGTCCGGCCACAGGCTCCACGCCTCCCACCAGATGATCCACCAGCAGAATGCCATGGTGCCCGGAACGGTGCCGGACCGAGAGGGAAATCCCTACGACTGCTTTTCCTGCGGTGACCTGGTCACAGACTTTATCCGGGAGTTCAAAAAAGCCCACAACCAGAATTTCTTTACTGCCTATATCCGGGCCATCCTGACAAATAAACGTACCGACGGTAAATCAGAAGGCCCCTCATCCCTGATTGTTTATGAGGATGACCAGGTCATTCTCTTTGCCCCCAAGGCCCAGGTCGGTGAATGGGAACTTACGCTCATGACCCAAAAACCCTGTGCCCATATTCTGGCTGCAGACACTAAAACCCGGACCAGCCTGGACCGGGCCATGCTGAAGGCAGTACAGGTTCTTGAAACTCTGGGTGCCCAGATGGTCACCAGTGTTGAATTTTCAGGACGATTCACCACTCCGGATATTAGCCAGCACCTGGTCTATTCTTTCATACCGCGGCTGCCCTATGCACCGGACACCTTTTCCGAAGCCCAGCTCCGGTGGATCAGCGGCTGCTATCCTGAAGATTTTGCCCAGGCCTGCCGCAGGGCAATGCCACCCGACAAAGAATAAGGAGGTCCCATGATTCTCCATGATTTTACCTATGAATGGGATGGAAAAAGCAAAGCCGGGAAAACCCCTATTTCCTGGTGGCCCGGCGCTTACCGGGTCAGAATCATACAACTGGGCAATGAGGACGACGGGGTCCAATACCTATTCCCTATTGCCGTTCTCTTAAAATCCGTAAAAACAGATGCGGCCATGAATACATCGTTAAAAAATTATATTCACAATTTTGCCGAAAAAATATCTGAAGCCTATGACCTGGATATCGAAAAAACCCTGTGGGTAGAACTGAGGGACAAAGTCAGGATTGCCCACCTGAATCCGGACAGAAAACTCACGGAAAAAACCCTGTTCTCATTTTCCTGGCGGGCTGCCAGACCCAATGAGCTTGATATGATTGCTCCTTATGTTCAAGATCTCTAACCCGGATACAGGCATTTTATTTGGGGGGTAAGAAGTATCAACCACCTTCCCTGCTGCCCTTTTGTACGAAATAAGCCGGTTCCCGCTGCGCTGATTTGGGAGTGATACCGGCGGTCACGGGCTGCCTGTAGGTTCGCCAACCTACAAGCTACGAACAATCCAACCTACAAAACCCTACAATAACACCCACATGTAAAATCGGATTTCAGCCGATTGTAGAAATCCCTCAGCTTTATGACACTATACCCGGGTAAATTGGCAGCGCGGTATCTAGTGAAATGCTTTGATTTTAATATGGAATTCAACCGGTGGAACTCAATCGGATGAATTCCAACGGATATAAAATAAAAGCCCGTAAATATAGCGCATAAAAAACTAAATCGGAGGAAGCAAATGTCGTTGGAAAGCACTTACAGAGAGGCAATGGCCCTGAATGAGATCCAGGATATGGCAGAGCGTGAAATCG
>PIVQ01000414.1 GCA_003354055.1 Desulfobacteraceae bacterium
GTGTCCGGGAACACCAATTCCTTTAAACGGGGATAATATTCAGCTTTATAGCCCCTTTTCTCAACCTGAGGGTCACATGTCAATGGAGGTGCAAAATGTTCGGTTTTGATATTTTGGATGTTATGATAGGCTTGGTCACCGTGTACCTGTCTTTCGGCATCGCCTGTACAGCTATGGTGGAGATGCTTTCAAGCTTTTTCAAGCTGAGGAGCAAAAACCTTGAAAAGGGCATTGAAGAGTTTTTCAACGGAAGGATTGTCTCAGGCAGCAACGACCGGTTTGTTGACGCATTTTATGCTCATCCCCTGGTTCACACTCTAAGCCATGGTAAAACAGGGCGTCCCTCCTATATTCCAACCCGGATCATTGGAGAAGCCGTAATCTCTTTGTTAATGCGGAATGCCCAGACAAAAGATTTAAAAACAAGTTTGGACCACCTGCCACGCGATTCCGGGAAGAACCAGATCAAGGAGCTGTTCCAGATCCTATATGATCAATCCGAAGGGGATGTGACCGAGTTTAAGGCAAGGCTTGAAAAACACTTTGATGAATCCATGGAACGGGTTGCAGGGTGGTTTAAACGCGAAACTCAATATATAACTATCGCCATCTCAACCGTCATGGTCCTGTTTGCAAACGCCGACACCGTTGATATGGCACGTTACCTGTCAGCCAACCCAGAAGCCAGGGCCGCGATAGTTCAGACAGCGGCAGACCTACTTGAAAAAAAATCAAACGCCCAAGAAGAAACAAGGGAAAAAGCCAAAGAAATCATTGAAAAAACTGTTGGTGATCTTGAAAAATCCGGATTAAAGATGGGCTGGGACCCGGAGAACCTGCCGCAGGGCAAGCTCCAATGGCTGTCAAAACTCATGGGACTTTTCATCACGGCGCTGTGTGTTTCTTTGGGGGCTCCGTTCTGGTTCAGCATGCTCCAGAAAGTCATGGAAATTCGTGGTGCCGGTAAGAAAGCAGGATAACCCAAATAGAACTTGCTAACAATCGCATACACTCGGACAAAAAAAAATGCCGCTCGTTCCTCGCCCTGTTTTTCACTCTCGGTGATGCAGCGTTCACTGGACACAGGGCGGGGGCTGGACAATTGTAACAAGGAGGCAGAATCATGGACGACTATCTGGTGTTTGAAAATCAAACCACCGCTCCGGCCACCCATGCCATGGTCATCGGTGTGGGGGACTATCCCCACCTCAACGACGGGGCAGACAGCCTGACGAAATGGCATGACGGTATGGGGCAGCTCAGTTCCCCCCCGGCATCGGCCAGGGCATTTGCGGACTGGCTCATCAGCACCTACCACCTTCCCGGCTGCGGACTGGCCAGCGTGGCCCTGCTGCTGTCCGACCCCGACGGACAGGAATACACGCCCCCTGGCGGAAGTACCGTCACAGTGGAACCCGCCACCATGGCCCATGTGGAAAAGGCGGTGGAGGCCTGGCATGCCCGGGGGGATGCCAGGACTGAAAACACTCTAATATTCTACTTCTGCGGCCATGGGGCAGTGTCCGGGACAGAGGTCTCCCTGTTGCTCAGGGATTTCGGTGCCCGCGACACGGCACCGCTGAAAGGGGCCGTTGATTTTAGGGGACTTCACCTAGGCATGGACAAGTGCGAGGCCCGAAAGCAACTCTACTTTGTGGATGCCTGCCGGGTGGCCACATCTGCGGTCCTGGATGCATACAACTATGCTGGCGAGCCTATTATTTACGGCAGCCGGAGACCCGGCAACAGCCGGAGGGCGCCGGTATTTTACGCCACCCTCTCCGGCAGCAGCGCCTATGGCCGGGCCAACCGGCCCAGCCAATACACAGAAGCTCTTTTAAAGGCCCTTGCAGGTGCTGCGGACAATGCCGATGACGAAGACATCTGGCGCGTTGACACCCACAACCTGAACCGGGGGATCGATTTCCTCCTCAAACGGGCCGCTGAAAGGGGGGCGGGGCTGGCACAGGTCAACTCCGTGGACAATCTTTCGGTATTCGATTTTCATGAACTTAAAGACGCTCCCCAGGTACCGGTGGTGGTGGGATGCCGCCCGGAAAACGTCAACAAGGATGCCGAACTCACATGTCACGACGGTACTGCCGGAACACAGGTGGGCCTGGGGGATGAATTCGGTTGGGACATCGACCTGACACCCGGTTCCTATTCATTTTCAGCCACTGTGATCCAGGACCCCGATCGGAACGGCACCAAACAACGGGATATCCGGCCCCCCTACCGCCGCGTGAAAGTGGAGGTGACACCATGAACCGGTTGAAACTGCGTTTGAATCAAATCCTGGATGGCGGTGATCAAACCACTGATGTCATCGCCAATGTCTATGCCTTGGACAAAAAGGCATCAAGCGATTCCCATGCCCGAAAGCTGCGGAATATCATCATCCCGGCGGGCAATTTCCCGGATATTTCATACCCCTGGCACCAGGTTGACCTTAACGACGGCCGGTATCTGGTGGAAGTGGTTCTGCCCTCAGGAGACGATGTCTCAAAACAAATCGAACTTTCCAACGATGAGGAACGCCAACTGGAGCTGGAGGCACCGCACTCCCCCCATGAATGGCTGAGCTGGCAGGTCTTCCAGAATTCCAGACTGGCCTCGGAACTCGCATCCGGAGAGGCACAGGCCAAATTCAGATCATCTTTCACGGAACCATTGAGAACCTGTCTCGTCTCCCTGCCCCGGGTATCGGAAGACGGCTCAACAAGGCCGGACCGCATGCCGGCATGGAGACTTTTCAGAGACCTGGTCCTGTCACCCCGGAACAGGACCGGAATCCTGCTGGAAGGCCAGATCCCGGATATCGAAGTCCTTCCGGTCACTTCCATGGCCTCGGATGAGAACGTGTCAGTGATGCATTTTTCATCCACCGGCCCGGTCTCTTCACCCGGGCAGGACCTCTCAGGCGCAGGCTATGTCAACTACCAATCCGAAGACCTTGTCCGTTATTTTGTCACCGTCCATGAAAGAGAGGCTGTCCGTGAGATCGTCTCACTGCCGCTACCATGGACATTGCCCTATGGCGGCCCTGAAACTGTTGCCGATCTGATGCTTCTCAAGAGGGACCGGAGCATGGCAGAGGAAGGAGCGGGATTTCTCACCCGGACACTGATCCGAGATACCGGCATGGCCGGGATTTTTGGTTATCTCATGTCCGGCGATCTGCCCGGGGCTGCCGCCCTCGTGAAAAAATCAAAAGGCGTGCTCATTGATAAGTTTGAAAATCCCCTGGCTGCTGCGGCCGGGGCCTATGTCCTTCTTTCTATGCCCTCGGAAACCGATCAATCCAATGCGCCGAGCTGGCATAGATGGGTAAAAAACCTGATGACCTATTTCCCCTGGCTGCCGGACGGGGCCATCCAGCGCGGCTGGCTCATGCTTCGGGCCAATGAGTTGAAAGAGGCGGAAGAAGCCTTCAAAACGGCCTTTGCCAGGGGACTGCCCTTTTATTCCATCGGCGTCCGGTGGCTGTTAGACGGGCTGTCGATTCTGATCTCCCATGAGAAGTCAGAGGGAAGAGCACCGGCACCGGAACTTAAAGATGCTGCCGACACCGTCCGTGCCGTGGCACGCCATACCAATATGGCAGAGCCGTTTACTTCGGTGCGCTTAGGTGTCCTGAAAGGAGGAGAGTCATGAGCCTGATAAAAGTGGAAATGCTCCCGGCCAAAGCCGGAGATTGTCTGTGGATGACATATGGTGTTGGCGATGACGTCCGATATCTTTTGATAGACGGCGGACGGGGGCGAACCGACAAGGAAGTGCTCAAACGAATCAAAACCCTGCCCGGAAAGAAGGTCCATTTTGAGCTGATGGTCCTCACCCATGTGGACCAGGACCACATCGACGGGATTCTCAACCTGTTGGAAATGCCGGCCGAAGCACGCCCCTTTACCTTCAACGATCTCTGGTTCAACGGCTACCGCCACCTGGAGGAGTCCGATTTGGAAGCCTTTGGCCCTGTGGACGGTGAAAACCTGACAACAATCCTCGTTGAAGAGCAGCTCCCCTGGAACAAGGCTTCCAACGGCCGGGCCATTGCCATTCCCGACCAGGGTCCTCTAACCCGGTTCTCCCTGGACGGCGGCCTTGTCCTTACCCTGATCTCCCCGTCCCGAAAAAAGCTCCTGGCCCTGGAACCTGTATGGGAGGATACCTGCCGGGATGCCGGCATCCATCCCTCAAAATCACCGGAACCTGAAGCCCTGCCCTTGGATGTGGAACGGTTCGGCCTCAATATCGATGCCTTGGCCTCGGTCCCGTTCAAAGAAGACACCTCCAAGGCCAACGGATCAAGCATTGCCTTTCTGGCGGAATTCAGGGGGCAGCGGATTCTGTTCACCGGTGATGCTCACCCGGACATTCTGCTGGACGGTATCCTGACCCTGAAAGGAGACAACGACCGACTGAAGCTGGACGGGTTCAAAACATCCCATCACGGCAGCAAGGCCAATATCAGTGAAGAGATCCTCAAGGCAATCGACTGCAAAACCTATATGATTTCCACCAGCGGAGCCGGGTTCAAGCATCCCGATCCTGAAACCATTGCCAGAATCATTAAATTCGGCGTCGGTACCCCAAAACTTCTTTTCAACTACAAAAGTGATTGTACCAGGATCTGGGACAATCCTCTGTGGATGCAGGATTATGGGTATACAGTCTCTTTTGAGGGTACTGCGGTGTTCTCCGGCATAGGGCCGGTAAATCAATGAAAATAAATGTTTTCGGCTCATCACGGAGACCTGTTCTCCAGAACAGGCACAATAGATCCCCCTTGATTTGAAGCGGAGAAGCCTCCGCAGAAAAGGGACCGAGTCTCAATTTGACCCATTGTGTAATGCAAAGAAGACCTTTGCGACATTAAAGGCGTTGAATACCAAAAAACTGCATTTTGACTTGATTCAGCTCTTGGGAGAGCATCCTGAAATTAATGTCATCTTCCCCACAAGCGGATATGAGACGATTATCAATAAGGTCAGAATTCAAGTGTTCAGCCCCTCAATTCAGTTGAAAAACAAGTATGACACCTTTGGTACAAACATTAATAACGCCTCGATTGTATTAAAGTTCGAGTAACCTGGCATGTCGAGAGAGTCATAAATCAAAACGAACTTGAGGAAACCGAAATATCCTTAGACGAGGAAGATGCTTTTTTTCAAAAAAGCCCATGAAGAAGTGATACCGACGGCAAATTACCGACCATTGGATAACCTGAACTGTTAATTATTTCCGGACAAAAAGGAGAAAATCATGAGTATCAACGAAGAACAGCGGTTCGAGTATGACCCGAAATACGTCGTAAACGGTGCGGTTGGAAGCGAAAGGGACTTTTGCATGGGCTACATGAATCCGGGTGCGTCAGGCAATGGGTATATTACCACCATCAAGCTGTCCGTGGGACTGGTGGACATCCCGCAGCCGGATATCGGGGATATACCTCTTGATATCGGTACCTCGGGCATTGTCTCCTATGACAGATGCGAATGTAATGATGCCTATATCGGTGCCATCAACATGTTAACCGCCTCTTCCTTCAGCGGTCAACTGGGGGCGGTCTGGGGATATGATCTGGCAATGGCCGATGGTTTGCGTGATAATCTGCTATATTCGCAGAAATGGCCGGATGGTACAAGCACACCTGTGTACAGTATTTACCCGTTGCTGGACGCCACAAAACGGTTATTCGGAACAGCCCAGCAGCGCCGCTTTAACACCCTGCCCGGCGCATTTGTGGTCTGCGCCAACAAAAACAAAACCCCGAAGCTCAAAAAAGGAGAAACCGCATGGGCCTGGTCATTCCTCGCCTTGTCCTTTATTGAAGATAAGTCACGCGGTTCAAACCTGTTTATCGAAGACTGCAACTATTTTCCCGGTGATTGGAGTTTTGATCAGGTAAAAGCCAACCTGGATGACACCCTGCACAAAGTTACCGAATGTACAGTGCTGTGCGGTGTGGACCAGGGAATCAAGTATAAAGAGACCTTCATTGGCTATAAACTGGTTCATATCACCGAGGATAAGGTGGGGTGCTCCCTGGCCTGTGCCCCTTATGTCACACTGGCAAGGAACGCAATTCCCGTGGGCATGAATCCCTCGGATCTGACGGATATGACAATAAACCAATGGGAACAGGCACTGGAATTACCACCGCTTCCTCCGTTGCCAATATACCAGGAGGGATTTCTTGGTAAAGATGGAACAAAGATGAAATACGGGGCATTGTAATTAGCCACAAAAAAAAGGAAAATAAAATGACACAAAGTAAAGAGATGCTGGCTCTCATACCCGATTTAACAGTTGCGAAAGAACAAAAAGCACAGGAGTTGAGTCCGTTTGAATTAAAGAATCAATTGATCGATCTGGCGAAACTGGCTGGCGGAAAGCTTTTGAATGCCGGGCGCGGTAACCCCAACTTTTTTAATGCCCCCGCCCGTTTGGCCATGTGTAAGCTTACCGAATTCGCCGTTTTCATTTCCAAACCCGATAAACAAAACACTGACGTCCGGTTCACCCCGTCTAAAACGGATCCGGAAAGCACAAATCTTTATGGAGAACTGACCTGTTACTTCAAGGATGATTCAAGCGAAGGGGCAAGATTTTTAATTGAAGCGGTCACCTGGG
>PIVQ01000415.1 GCA_003354055.1 Desulfobacteraceae bacterium
TAGCCCGGTCCAGGACACCGCCCTTTCACGGCGGCGACAGGGGTTCGAATCCCCTTGGGGACGCCACTTAAAAATATCAAGGCTTTCAGCACCTTGCTGGAAGCTTTTTTGTTTTGCTTACAACGCTCGAAAGGGCCGTTAACTCAGTTGGTAGAGTATCTGCCTTTTAAGCAGAGAGTCGCTGGTTCGAGCCCAGCACGGCCCACCAAACAAATAGCTTTAAAAAAAGATTTTCAGAGTTTTACTGAGAGCCTTTTTGTTTTTTATTTATCTATTTTCCAACCTTAGGAATCGTTACAAAATAACTTGATCTAAATACCCTAAAGGGCAGAAACTTGTTTCCAAAACCCCTTAAATGGGTATTTTTACAAAAGACCCCAACTAGGTATTTTGAAAACAAAAGTTCAAGTAATTTTGGAGCCGATCCTTACTTCAAATTATCCAAAGTTCGAAGAAACCAGACCTCCAAATCTTTCAAGATACCAAGAATATTCCAGAATAAAAGTTCCGATGGAAATCGGTTTTGGTCACTGCAAGTTCTCTTCAGTTTATAAATTTTTTAAAATTGTCTGATGGACTCATGATTTTCTTTACACCGTTTATTATTGCTGCTAATAGCAGGTGCTTTTGGATCTTTAAACATCAAGAAGGAACAACATGACTATCTATATACTGAGTAATGATCATGGAACAATTGTAAATGACACACCTGCAGAAGATCCTTGTGTGTCTGGAGTAAGAATGTAATGAAGGAAACCTGTTCATTGGAAGATGCGGCGGTTGTGATTGGAGTTGGTCCTAATCAAGTTTTTAAAATTATAGATAATCATCCGGATATTTTCTCTGTGGTTGAGACAAAAGCGAATACGCAGAATATTAGTGTATCGGTATCATCGTTACAAGCGTTTAAAAGCCTATATAAAGATGCTTATTCATTTACTGAAATAGCAAACCGGT
Organism: Desulfobacteraceae bacterium; assembly: GCA_003354055.1. The sequence goes on from PIVQ01000415.1 coordinate 958, forward strand.
TGGGCGTGTCCATTAAGAGAATTCAAAAAGTTAAAAGCACCCCGGGTACCAATTTTTTGGAACGGTCTTTTTGTTCCCAGCAAACTTGCCCCAAATCCGGCAGACCGTCGATTAAACGAAATTTCCCTAAGGAAGACGCTGAAGAATTTATTGAATATTGTGAAACCCGATCGATTTTTAAGATTATGCAACCCAGCGTGAAAGTAAAAGCTTTTACATATGCTACGCTAAAAAAAGAAGATATCATTTGTGCATCAAAAGCATATCGATTTAAAGATGCAGCGCAAGATGGCTTAAATCCCCAAAGATATAAATCTTCAGATATTGCCCCCGGAGAGTATATTGGGAAATTGGTTTTCAAAGTCTGGGGGAGAAAATCTATTATTCAATGTTTTTTTGTCCTTGAAAATAATGAATTCATTCGGTTAACAGCTTTTCGGCCACACGCCACTCCGTGGAGAGGTTATACCCCTCGGGATGGCAAGGTGGATTTTTCTGAGGCCGGTATAGAAGGGACACAATATAAAATCACTACTGGTTTAACTGAGAGGGGAGTTGTTTCCTTTTTATCGGCAAGGGCAATATAGCAAGGTTCTTCAATCATTTGCAACTATGGTACGATTTATGTATTATGTAGTCTAACACAAGCAAAAGCCAAACCTGTTAAAAAACTTGAACTGAAAACCGCGAACATAGATGGATTCTCATTAGGGCGCCTTGGCTTTTTTTATTGAACTCTGAATCAAGGAATTCAAAATGAAAGAGAAACTATTAACAGGATTAATTGCATTTGTTTTAATAACCTCGACCTCTTTTGCGAGCCCTATAGTGGATGGAAGTATTTCAGGCGACGGCTATCTAAACTCGTATTCGATTAACTTTTCCGGGCACGAGGGCAGGCTGTCAACCTACCAGATAAAAAATGCCTCAGACGTCTGGGGCGACCTATTTGTTGCATTTACCCTTCCTTCCACATTTGTTGACAATACCTTCGGGGAGAATACCATTGGCAGCTATCATGGTAACGGAAATCCACATACCCTAAAACAACTGATTGGCAGTGATAATGTCGAACTTGGAATTGGCGGTAACGAGTTAAAATTAAAGTATGAGGCAAGCACCCAGAGTAAATATTATTCCACTGACTTCTGGAAAGAGCTAAAAACAAGTGATGCCCAGGGCGTTGAGAACTATGCAACATCCCTACAGTGGAATTATTCGCAATACAATACAGATGTAGATCCCTACTTCAACCTCAGTACAAACAAGAAACCTAAACCCGAAGGTGACTCCCCAGCTGCGAATTTAGATACCGACGGCAACTATGTGATAACTGACTCAGGCGCCCCTGACTGGATTTTTGATGTAATCTATGAATTCCAATATTCCGGGCTTGGAGATAAAGAATTTACAATAGACATGTTCAGATTCCTTGATGTCCATGCATCACCAAGTAAAACCGGAGATAACAGCCTTCCGCCTAATGATCCGCCGCCGAACCCGATTCCGGAACCGACGACAATGCTGCTTTTTAGCTTTGGTCTCTTGGGTCTTGTTGGAATCAGCAGAAAGCAAAATAAATAATTTCATTAAAAAATACAATTAAAAGGGCAAGGTCAACACCTTGCCCTTTTTGATTTCCATCTGGATTGTTTTAATTGACGACACCGGGAAAATGACCTATCACATGCAGATGCAAAAGACATCTGCCATGCGCGACAAGCCCTATATAAAACTCCAGCAGCATCTGGACCGCCAGCCCATTGGTTTTCCTCCCAGCAGGACCGGGGCGGACATCCGGCTGCTCAAACATATTTTCACCCCGGAAAAGGCCCTGATTGCGGCCTGCCTTCGCCATGAGGCCGATCCTCTGGATGAAATCTTCATCCGGGCAAACCACCTTGTAGCCTCACCGGAAGATCTGAAAGATCATCTGACTTCCATGATTAAAAAAGGCGGAATTGAAGTCAGGAAATACAGAGGCAAAACGCTCTATGCCAATGCCCCCCCTGGTGGTGGGGATGTACGAACTTCAACTGGGCCGGCTGACTCCGGAGTTTATTGCAGATTTCAAGGCCTACACCTCGGAAAAACGATACGGGATCTCCTTTCTGGCCACCAAACATTCCCAGATGCGGACCATCCCCATCCATAAGAGCATCAGCCCTCAAATACCTGTGGCTGATTTTGACCGGGTCCGGCAATTGCTGGAAACGGCTGAACCGCCCTTTGTCATCCTGCCCTGTATCTGCAGGGAGAAAAAGGCCATCCAGGGAGAGCCCTGTCGCCAGACAGCCCGGGCAGAAACCTGCATGGCCATGGGCAGCATTGCCCATACGGTTATCGAAATGGGAATCGGCCGGGAAATTCATAAGGATGAAGCGATCCGTATCATCCAGGAAAACCAAAAAGAGGGCCTGGTGCTTCAACCGGCCAACAGCCGGACCATAGATTTCCTGTGCTCCTGTTGCGGCTGCTGCTGTTCCATGCTCAGCCTCCAGAGGGATCTTCCTATTCCTCTGGATTTCTGGGCTTCAAACTTCCAGGTGCACCTGGATGAGAACAGCTGCATCGGCTGCGGCAAATGCATAAAACAATGCCAGGTTGCGGCTCTGGATATGAAAGAAAAGTCCGACCAGAGGCCAATGCCGGTTCTGAATCGTCACAGATGCATCGGTTGCGGCCATTGTGTGCCCGGATGCCCGGCCAGCGCCCTGACCCTGATCCAGAAACCCGACCAGACCAGACCGCCAAAAACAAGGGATGATTTGAACCGCATCCTGTTGAAAGGCAAAAAAAATCCCCTGGCGCCTGTAAAAGTCATTGGCAAGCTTGCCAGGGGGATTGTATTGACCAGGGACTTGAGGTTGCTTCAAAATCAAGAATAAAGTGTTTCTCGACGGTTCTCGGCGCTCTCAAAAAAAAGTCCGAACCGCTATGAATCAGTCTTTTTTCTTTTTCATCTCCTGGTACCACTCATCCTTGCCGTAAATTTCATCCATGCATCCGGGACAGAGACTGTGACTGAACAGGGCGGTTGAATGTTGTTCAAAATAGCTTTCCAACTGGTTCCAATACCCTTTGTCATCCCTGATTTTCTTGCAGGAGGAGCAAATGGGAATAAGACCACCAAGGGTTTTGACATCTTTTAATGCCTTGTTCAGCTTATTGATCAGGGCTTCCCGTTCCAGTTCCGCCTCTTTCCGGTCTGTAATATCCTTGTGGGTCCCTGTCCTGCGGACGGGGTTGCCGTCGTTATCCCAGGCTGAGACCCGGCCCCGGCCCAGAATCCACTTATACCCGCCGTCTTTTGTCCTGAGACGGAACTCCAGGGACCAGCTTTTTTTCTGGGCAATCCGTTTGTCCACATGGGCCACGGTTTTTTTCCGGTCTTCGGGATGAAGCAGGTTGATCCAGGTCTCCCTGCAGGCCGGCAGCTCATAGGGTTCGTATCCCAGCATGGTATAGTACCTGGCGGAAAAAAAGATCTCCTGGTTTTTAAGATCAAAATCAAAAATCCCATCGTTCACCGCCTCTATGGCCAGACGGGTCCGTTCCTCATTGGCCTTCAACCGGGCCATCTCGTTTTTCAACTCCTGGATATGAAAGACCAGCTCGTCATAACTTGGTTTTGATGCCATTGTTCCTCCCATTGAGGCCGTTATTCGGTGATCGATCCATCAAAAAACGGTCAGGATGTTATCCGGTACCTGGGCAGCCTTCGCAGTTCCGGTCATTATCATGGCCTGCACAAGCTCTGTTTTAATTTTATCAATATAGGCCGCAACCCCGTCTTTACCTCCACCCACTGCAGCCATGGCAAAAGGACGGCCGATCATCACGGCATCCGCACCAAGGGCCAGGAGTTTGAGTACATCCCCGCCGGTGCGAACCCCGCCGTCAACTATAATAGGTATGTTAGCACCAACGGCCCGGGAAATTTCCGGCAGCACCCGGGCTGTTCCGGGTACTGCCTCCAGAACCCTCCCCCCGTGGTTGGACACCACAACGGCATCAACCCCGGCTGATACGGCCGCCCTGGCATCAGCCACGCTCATCACCCCTTTGAGAATGAAATTCATATCTGCCAGTTTAATGATTTCCCCCAGCTTCTCCACAGTCTTCGGAGAGACCGGCCGGCCCATTCCCTTAAGCGTCACCAGACCTGCCGCATCAATATCAATCCCCATGATATTCGTCCCGCAGGCCTTTACCTTTTCTATCTTTTCAAACAGCTCATCATCTTCCCAGGGCTTGATAAAGGGAATGCCATGGCCTTCAGCCGCCCGGATCTGTGTAAGCCCTGCTTCATGAATAATATCAGGCACCCCGTCTCCGGTGCAGCCCATAATGCCTTTTTCCAGGCAGCCCTGGATAATAGCCTCAATATAGTCTTCTTCACTGACCTGCCCTCCCATATTAAATGAGACCCCGCCTATGGGCGCCGCCATCAGGGGTAATGCCAGATCCTTTCCCAGAATGTTCACCCGGGTATCAGGCTCCGTAACATCGTGGATCAGACACATGTGGAAAGTAACCTCTTTCAGGGCCGCTACATTATCCTTGAATGCAGCCCCTGTGCCTAAGCCCCCCATGCCCGGCACCTCTCCTTCACAGGCCCGCCCGTTGCATTCAGGGCAGACCCGGCAATAGCCTTTCATCAGGGCTCTGGCGTTGTCGTATATCTCTTTCATTCGGACCGCCCAGCCTCCTCTGCCTCGGAAATACAATACATGAGATGACGGGGACTTTTGGCATCCCCGATAATATGAAACTTCGCCGTGGATTGTTTTTCCAGTTTTTTGGCCTCACGGACAGACTGATGTTTTTCAGATATTACCACAGAGTCAAACCCTTCCAGGGCAAAGGATTCCCCGTTGGATGTAAAGGAGACCCCGTCATCTGAGAATGATTTAACCGCCACATTCTTATACAATTGAACGTTGCCTTTTTTCAGCCGTTCCCGCAGATAATACCTGTCATTGGACGACATTTCCTCGGCAAAACTTTTTTTCCGGTTCAGCACTATAACCTCGTGGCCCTGCTCTGCCAGGGTATCAGCCGTAATCAACCCGGTCATGCCGCCCCCCAGCACAATCACCTTCTGTCCGGGCGTTTCCTGCCCCGTAAACACATCCACGCAGGTCATCAGATCCATTGCCGTCTTAAACAGTCCCTTTATCACCGGCATATCCGGCATGGACCCCGTGGCCAGAATCACCTGATCCGGCGCAAATTCATCCAGCAATGCTTTGGACAAAGGCGTATTATACTTCACCGGCACATCCAGGCGGACCAGTTCTTCATTAAAAAACCGTAAAATATCCCCCAGCTCTCCCCGGCCCGGAGCTGTGGCAGCCAGGGCCAAAAGCCCGCCTGCATCCTCCCCTTTTTCGCAGACCAGGACCTCATGGCCTTCAACGGCAAACATCCGGGCTGCTGCCAGCCCCGACGGTCCGGCTCCTGCCACCAGAACTTTAGAAGATATTTCTTTGGTCTCTTCCTGGAGCAACTTGTATTCCCGCCCAACATCCGGATTCACCACACAGGAGCCCGGTTCCTTGGCCAGAACCGCATGGATACATCCCAGACAGCATCCCACACAGGGCCTGATATTGGACAGCTGACCGGCCTTTGCCTTATTCGGGTAGTCAGGATCCGCCAGAAAGGACCG
>PIVQ01000416.1 GCA_003354055.1 Desulfobacteraceae bacterium
CCGATTTTTTTATACAGGCTGTATACATGGGATTTGACCGTGGAAAGACCGATGTCCAGGGTTTCACCAATATCCTTGTTGGCAGCACCCGAGGCAATCAGGGTCAGAATCTGTTCCTCGCGTCGGGTCAAGCCGGCAGAGTCGTCCCCTTTGCCCGGAGACGAAAGTTCTCCGACAGAACTGACCTTAAAGTTCCGCTCAAATCCGATCACAGCACCGGATTCAGCCGCCCGTATAACATGCCCTGTCAGGCGGACCTCAACCGTCCGTCCGTCCAGCTCCCTTAAGCGGTCCAGAGGCAGGGTCAGGCGGACATCCACGGGGGTGCCCATGTCCAAAGGATGATCCGTGCGGATCAGGGCGCCGCCGGCACTGATATTTTCCGTAAGGAATTCCGTAGTTTCATCCTGACCGTCTTCCCGGGTCAGGGTAAGCTTTGCCGGTACTTCCAGGGGAAAGCGTTCAAACTCTCTCCGCTCTCGCTCAACCGCCTGTGGCTCTTTTTTCTTTTTTCCCATCAATTTCCCTTAAACAACGATTTTACCCAGCCCAGAACCCCCTTGGGTTTTTCCGGCACAGGCTTTTTGACCGTCCTTGTCCTCACCACCCCTGACACTGGTCTTACAACAGGCTTTACAGCCCGGGGGCCTAAATAGGAAGCCTTGCTTTTCAACGCCTTGAAGATATCTCTAAGCAAGACTTCCTGAGTATTTTCCTTGGCTATACTCAGATTAGGCTTCTGCCCTAAAAAAGTCTCAGACAAAGCCATTTTGTTTCCATCCCCGCAGGTCCCTACCCCTGACAAACCGGCAATACTATAGGCAAACTGGGTCAATCCGGCAAGAATAATATATTCGGGCTGGGCCTGCTCCGGCATCTGGTAATACCCCACCCCCTCAATGATGTTGGCCGGCATTTGCCAGGTTCTCAGCACTCTGGCCGCCACAAGGCTGTCCGTGGTACCGAACATATCTCTTTCCACCTCAGCCAGAGGGCATTCGAAGTCCCGGGCTTTGGCAACGCAGGCGTTAAACTTCTCAGGATAATGAATCGCCAAAAGCAATTTTCCCAACCCATGAAGCATCCCGGCCATATACAGGTCGCCGGGCAGCACATCCATGCCCAGCATGGGATGCCCCAGCCGCCGGTTTGCCACGGCACAGGCCCAGGAAAAGGCCCAGAAATCTTGATATGAAAACCCTGCTATGTCAGGAAATTTAGGCAAAAGCTTCTGGAAAAACTGGAGACAGACCGAATTCACGGTTTCCTTGATGCCGATCCGTGTAATGGCAGCCCTGAGGCTGACAATCTTATCCATCTCACTGTAATACTGGGAATTGGCCAGTTGCAGAATCCTTGTAAACAATCCCGGATCCGCCTCCACCAGCTTTGCAAATTCAGGGATATCGATTCTTTCCTCGGGCTGACGGACCATTACAAAAATCTGGCGCACATTATCCGGAATAGCAGGGATATCAACACTGGTGGTCAAAATCTCCTGGGAAATACTCAATGCTATGGTCTTTTCGCCAACCAGGGTATCTTTCATGCTAACCTGTCCTTATTTTTATAAAGGTAAAATACAGATATGATGACTCTACGCTGCAATACTGCTAAGGCTAATCTATAATTTGTAAGAGAAATTTGGCTTTTAGTCAATTGAATCCTTTTTGTAAATAATATCTGATCCAGAATTTTACTTGCAGATGTGGCCAATTCAATACCGGCATCCCGGATTTCATTTCGAATCGTTTCTCTTTTTTCAGCCGCTTTCAAAAAACTTTCAATTCTTTCATTTTTTCAAATAAAAATACCCTCGCAATATCAACACCTTACGAAAAAGCATCAAAAATTAAGGGTTTCCCTGATTGCCTTTTCAGATTCCCCGGATTAAAAAAGCCAGACAATAATAAGAATTATTTTTAAAATAGATGCAAATATACAGAGGAGAGACAGATGAAACTTGGAAAAATTTTACTTGTGGTATTGACTGTATTTCTATTAACCGCCCTGAATGGATTTTGTGAAGACAACAGCCTGGTTGTGGCTGAGGACGGGAATGTGGGGGTTGGGACAACGGGTCCCCTCAGCAAACTCCATGTTGTAACAGATGGTACTCCATTCATTCCGGATACAGCTTCGGATGATTTGATAGTGGGATCATCCAGCCACACAGGTATCAGTATCCAAACAGGCGCCTCTAAAAGTGGAAGGCTTGTTTTTGCCAGAAAAGGAGCCGTGCAAGAAGGCGGGATTATTTATGATCACAGTACTAATTATATGAGATTTGATGTTGACACCTCTGAAAAGTTACGTATTGCTGGCAATGGCAACGTTGGTATTGGAACAAAAAATCCAGATTTCAAGCTGGACATTGCCGGGGCGACCCGCATCCAAGGCAGCACCTTGTCCGTAAATACAGATAATAAAGATTATATTTTGAATATTGGTGGAAACGGCTATGCATACGGTGGGCAATTCATAAACGGATCCAGCCGTAAGTTCAAAGAAGATATTCAGCCAATGGACCTTAAAGCGGCTAAAGATCTCCTCGGAGAGCTAAAAGTAGTAACATTCAAGTATAAATCCGACTCTGAAAAGGACATTCATATCGGCTTAATTGCTGAAGACACCCCGGATATTCTTACAACCCCCAAGAAAGACGGGATTGCAGCATTGGATGTAAGTTCATTTCTTGTTGCCGTTACCCAGTTCCAGCAAAAAGAAATCAAGGCCCTTAAAAAACAGAATGACCGGCTGAAACAGGACAATGAAGAGATCAAAGGCCAGTTGGCTGAAATAAAAGCTATGCTCCAGCAACTGCAGTAAACAAAAAAACTTTAAGTTTCTCCACAGGAACAACTTATGAAACACTTTCATTTGTCTCTCGTTCTATTTGCTTTGCTCTGTTTTTCCCTGCCGTCCGTGTATGCTGCTGAGCAGCATTACACAGGGGATGTGACTTCGGGGATCTACCATAATTCCGACGGTGATATTGTGGCAGGGAAGAAAACAGATACGGATTCCGCCTGTACCATTCCGGCCGGTAACAAGGTCATTATGGCCCCTTCCGGCAGACTGATTCTGAAAAAAGGGTTTTCCGTAAAAAAAACAGCCCGGTTCACAGGGGTGATTGCCACGACCACGGATGCAGATGCCGACAATATCCCGGACTGGTGGGAAAATCTTTACGGCCTTAATCCCGCCATTGCAGATGATGCCGCCCTTGACCAGGACTATGACGGTCTGTCCAACCTGGTAGAATACCAGGGACTGACCGATCCCAATGTCCATGAAGCCCCGGCCATAGAGATATTCACGGCCCGCCCCCAGGCCGTCCTTCCCGGTGCCGTGACCCGGCTGACCTGGGAAACCCGGTTTGCCGAAGGATGCAGCATAACACCCGGCAACGGCGCCTCCCTGCCGGCCAACGGCACCGCTCTTATAAATCCATCCCAGACCACGGCCTATACCCTGACGGCCACAGGCCCCGGCGGTACCGCCACAAAAGAGATCACCATTACGGTGAATCCGGCCCTTCCCAGAATTGTTTTCAATGTCTTTCCCATGACCATCTATGCCGGGGCAACAGCCACTCTTTCCTGGACCGTGCCCGGTGCGGAAACGGTTTCCATTGACAACGGCTTAGGTTCTGTGGCTATCCAGGGAGAGATTGAAGTAACACCGTCCCTGACCACCACCTACCTGCTGACAGCGGGCAATCAGGAAGGCCAGACCTCTGCGGAAATAACCATTGCCGTGAACCAGCCCAGACCCGAGATCACTTTAACCGCATCTCCCATTATTGTTGACCAGGGCCAGACCACCACCCTGTCCTGGACAAGTCAACATGCGGAAACAGGCAGCATAGACCAGGATGTGGGAATTATTGATCCTGCGAACATTGCCGCAGGATCCCTGGACGCCACCCCGGACGGCCTGACCACTTACACCATGGCCGTGACCGGTCCCGGCGGTACGGCACAGGACAGCATAATTGTCGGTGACCATACGGATACGGATGCCGACGGTATTCCCGATGCCTGGGAAATGACCTACGGCCTGGATCCGGCGGATGCCCTGGATGCCGGTCTGGATGCGGACGGCGACCTTCTGACCAATAAGACGGAATACGACCAGGGTAAAGATCCCAACAGCTTTGACGGGGATATTATCCTGACCGGCCCGACCTCGGGTACCCGGTATTCCGGCGGCAGCATAACGGTGGATCCCCCGGCAGACAGCGAAACAATTGTCCCGTCCGGCAATACCCTGGCCCTTACTGCCAACTGCCGGGTGGTGATCAATCCGGTGTTTAAAGTGGCCAAGGGTGCCCGTTTTGTGATCTCGACCAAGGATTGCGACCGGCTCCCGGATGAATGGGAACTTGCAAAGTTCGGCACCACCGATTACAGCCATGACGATGATCCGGACAATGACGGCCTGACCAACTACCAGGAATATCTGATCAATTCCGATCCCCTGGTTACGGACTGGGATACGGATAACGACGGCCTCAACGATGCCTGGGAGCTGCAATATTTCGGCTCCCTGGACCAGGACGGAGACATGGATTCCGATAATGACGGCGTCTCAAATTATATTGAGCAGCTGACAAAGACGGATCCTTCGGATGTTTACTCCACTCCCAAACCCGGCAATTATTATGAGCACGATGCGCTCGGCCGTATAAAACGCCTCATCCGGATTAATTAACCATGACCCAAAACCCGAAAAACAACCGCTTAACCAATGAAAAATCAGGACTTCCCCGATTGCTTATCCCTTTTTCATATGGTTTGGCGGGCTCAAATAATCAAGATCCACTATCTTTGTTTCTTAAAGGAGAAAAAATGAAATCCCTGCTCAAAAGTATCATCTTCCTGATCGTTATTCTTTTTCTGACCGTTCCGGGTTATGCGGCCCAGTCGGGCTGGAGCAATTTTAAAACCATTACTTATACAGGTACTGGAGCCAACCAGCAGATTACAGGCCTTGGATTTAAGCCTGATTTTGTTTGGATCAAGAGCCGAAGTGCCGCACATGAGCACATGTTATACGACAGTGTTCGTGGGGCCGGTTTGGCACTGCGATCCAACCGAACTTCAACTGAGTGGTCAGTACCCACATCATTGCTTTCCTTTGACGAAGATGGATTTACATTAGGAGCGTTTGATGAAACAAATCGTGCCGGCTCTAGCTTCGTTGCCTGGTGCTGGAAAGCAGGTAATACCTCTGGAGCAAATAATACTGATGGGTCTATTACCAGTACAGTAAATGCCGGTAATTTGATGAGTGTTGTGTCTTTTCGTGGATCTGGTGCTACGGCAACTATTGGACATGGATTACCTACGACACCAAAACTTATAATTTTAAAAAATCGTAGTGCTTCAGTAAATTGGGCGATATACTCCTCTGGATTAGGTGCTACTCAAGCATTAAAGTTAAATACAACTGATGCAGCAGTTACAGCAGATTGGTGGAATACAGCACCGACGGATTCAGTATTCTCCATTGGTTCATCACTGAGTGAAGTAGGAAATGATTTTATCGCCTATTGTTTCGCAGAGATTCCCGGTGTGTCCTCTATTGGTTCCTATACAGGAAATGGCTCAACTACCGGCCCTGTGATTGATTGTGGATTCAAGCCTGATTGGATTATGATGAAACGGGCCGATTCAACATCCAGTTGGGTAGTAATGGACACTAAGCAGGGTATATATGACAATGGTGTAGCAGAGAACTATCTACTGGCTAGTTCCTCAAATGCATCAGCCAGTTATGATTATTTATCACTAACAGATACAGGATTTCAGATCACCCAATCCGAAACAACATTCAATTCATCAGGTGCTAACGTAATATACATGGCATTTGCCGAGCGTGAAGCACCTGAAATAACCTTAACCACCGACAAAACAACCGTTGATTACAGCCAGTCAGAATCCGCCACACTGACGTGGGATGTCTCCTATGCGGACAGTGTCACCATTGAACCGGGTATCGGAACCGTGGAGCTTTCCGGGAACACTCCCGTCTCTCCTGTAGCCGGTACCACCTATACACTCACTGCCACTGTTGGAGAATTTACCCTTACAGAGCAGATCCAGATCAATGTGGCCAACGGCTTTGATCAGGACGGGGTGTTTTCAATCAACGGGAAGATCGGGGTGGGAGTGGTCAATCCGACAAACGCCCTTGAGGTGAACGGAACCATCAAGGCCAGAGAGGTGATGGTCACCAGCCAGGGCTGGGCCGATTATGTATTTGACACAGATTATGATCTCAAAAGCCTGACTGATGTGGATGCCTATATCCGGGATTTCAATCATCTGCCCGGCCTCCCGTCTGCCGATGATCTGGCATCAGAGGGGATTCCCGTCTCCCTTATGTTTGAGCTTCAGATGAAAAAAATAGAGGAACTGACCCTCTATGTCATTGAACTTTCCAAAAAGAATGAGGACCTGGAAACCCGGATCAGGGAGCTTGAATAGTCGTTTAGGAATCGTTACAAAATAACTTGATCTAAATACCCTGAAGGGCAGAAACTTGTTTCCAAAACCCCTTAAAAGACTGGGTATTTTGAAAACAAAAGATCAAGTAATTTTGGAGCCGAT
>PIVQ01000417.1 GCA_003354055.1 Desulfobacteraceae bacterium
GATTCCCTTTCCTATCTCATGGCCTCGGGCAGCGGTGCCTTTTTCAGATTTCCCAATGCCCTGTCCGGTCATGAATATATCGTGGCAATTGATCTGGACGGACATCTGAAAAATGCCAATATTTTTCTGGCTGCAGCCTATGACAGGACAGGCCTGGAAGATGATTTCTCCGAAAGTATTGAGACAAAAGAAGAGGTGACCTGGGATGTAAAGACCCGGTCGGTCAGAGCCTTTACACGGACTTGGTATGAAAAACTGCTGCTCAGGCAAACCCCGTTGCTCAAACCCGATCCCCTGGATGTGCAAACCGCCCTTATCCAAGGGATTGAACAGACAGGGCTGGATATTTTGCCCTGGACCAAAACATTACAGCAGTTCAGGCACCGGGTGATTTTCCTAAGAGACCATTCAGACCTGGACAGGGTCTTTACCGATCTTCCGGATTTATCGGATCAGGCATTAACGGAAAACCTGGCAGACTGGCTGGGACCTTTTCTGAATGATATCACCTCTGCCGCCGGGCTCAGACAGGTGGATCTGGTATCTGCCCTGAAACACCTGCTCCCCTGGGATCAGCAGCAATTGATTGACGCTCATGCCCCCACCCATGTGAGAGTACCGTCAGGATCAAATATTCCCATAAACTATTCCGATGATAACGGTCCCCTTGAATTTCCCGTTCTGGCGGTCCGTCTTCAGGAGATGTTCGGTCTTATGACCACCCCTGCCGTTGCCAGGGGGAAATACCCCTTGACCCTTCATCTTCTGTCCCCGGCCAGCCGGCCGGTGCAGATCACCCGGGATCTTGCAAATTTTTGGAATTATACCTACGCAGAGGTGAAAAAAGATCTCATGGGCCGGTATCCAAAGCATTATTGGCCGGATGATCCTGGTGAGGCCATGCCTACAAACAGGATAAAACCGCGGAAGAGGTAATGTTGGTTGTTTTAACTTAATTGGGCCTTGTGTTTCATTCCCAGTATATGGCAGAAGAAAGCTGTATTAAAGATGGAATCTATAAAAGGAGCGAAAGATGAGAGTTGACCAGCCCGGCCCAGTGACGGACCGGATTACCCTTCTCGGCCGAAATGAATCCTGTGTCTATCTTGTGGACGGGGGAGATGAATATGCAATTCTGGGCGGCGGTATGACCTATATTATCCCTGATATCATCGCCCAGATCGATGCCAGGGGGATTGATCCTGAAAAGATAAAGCACCTGGTCATCCATCATTCCCATTTTGACCATGTGGGCATTGTCCCGGGATTAAAACAGCGCTGGCCCTGGATAAAAGTGACCGCATCCACCAGGGCAAAGGAACTTTTGGCGCGGCCGGATGTTGTGGAAACCATCGTCTCGTTCAACACCATGTTGCTGCCCGGGGAGGATAGCTATGATCTGAAAAGCAGCCTTGATATCCGGACAATCGGTGTGGATAACATCGTGTCCGACGGCGATATCCTCTGCTGCGGGGATCTTGATCTGGTGGTTATTGAAGTGCCCGGTCATTCTTCATGTTCCATGGCGGTCTACATCCCCCAGGAAAGAGCCTTGTCCGCATCTGATGCCGGTGGAATTCCCTATGGGGATCACGTCTTTGCAGCTGCCAATTCGAATTTTGACGCCTATCAGGCAAGCCTTGAAAAGATGGCCGCTTATCCCACCCGGGTACACCTGGCCGAGCATTATGGTGCTTTGACCGGGGATGAGGGTATTAACTACATGGCAAAATCCATGGCAGAGGCCGTAAAAATGCGAGAGCTGCTTGAAACCACCTATGCCAGGCACAGGGACGAAGAAAAGACGGTTGAAGCGTTGATTGAGGCAATCTCCGATCAGGCTTCGGATTATTTTCTGCCCAAAGAGGTCATGACCATGGTCCTGGGTCAGATGACACGGTTCATTGCCAAACAATATAACCAACAGGGCTGATGGGGAAATCATAGGATGAACCCAATGGATAAACCCTCAAACCAGGAAGACCGGTCCAGGCAGTTACTGGCCGCCCATATGGAAAAGGCCAGAACTCTTTTGGCGCAATTTCTGGATAACCACGGCGTTCGTCTGCCCGTGCTGGGCAAGGCCATGGAAGAATTCACCACCAGTGTTTTTGAACTGCCCAAGGAAGCCGCCTGCAAGGCCGGATGTGCCTACTGCTGCCATCTGAGGGTCGGTGTTTCCATTCCCGAACTTCTGGTTGTTTTTGATGAGCTTCAGGTCCAGACCGCCCCCGAAGGTCTGGCATATTTCAAAAGCCGGATTGTGGAAACCGTGTCAAAAGGCAATACCTTGACGGAAGATTTCTGGCACACAACTGGGACCCCATGCCCCTTTCTAAACCACCAGGGCCAATGTCTCATATACGCCATCCGTCCTTTTTCCTGCCGTGCCTATCATTCAACAGACATCACGATCTGCAAACAGGGCTATGAGGACAAGTGCGAGGTCCAGGTTCCCTGTTTCCCCCTGTACAGGGTAACCACGGATATGTACTCCTCTGTCTTTATCAAGGTGCTGGCGGATAAGGGATTTGCCTCATACCAGATCGGTTTTGCCAAAGGCCTGGATCTTTTGTTTAAAGACAAGTCCCTGGCTGATCAATGGCTTGAAAAAAAGGATGTGTTTGGACCGGCAAAGCTTTAATCGAAATATCCGGATTAACTGGCAGGGTTAACCTACTGGATTAACCAACCGGGTTAACCGACTGGATTAACCGGCTGGGCTTTCCCCTTTTTGCCGACGGACAAATGTTCGGATCAGCTGGCCGGACAGGGTAAAGCCATCCGGGATCAAGGGCAGGGCATCGTAAGAAAACCAGTTTGCCTCCACAATTTCATTGGGATCAATGCAGATATCTCCGCTCTGGTATTGGGCGGTAAATCCGATCATCAGACTGTCAGGAAAGGGCCAGGGCTGGCTTCCGACATACTGCACATCTGTTACCCGAATCTGAGTTTCCTCAAATACTTCCCGGCAGACACACTCCTCCAGAGTCTCTGAAGGTGATACAAATCCTGCCAGCACGCTGAACATCTTTTTGTTGGGAAAATCAACTCCCCTGGCCAGAAGGATTTGATCCTCCCGGGTCACGGCCGTAATGATGGCAGGAGAGATTCTGGGATAGACCGTATGGTTGCACGTAGGACAGACCCGTGAATGCTCACCTGCCAGGGGCCGGGTGGCACTGCCGCATCTGCCGCAGAACTTAAAGTTGAGATGAAGATCCAGGACCTGCCGGGCATATCCCGCCATCTGCCGTGAGGCATCGCTTACGCTGAGAAAAAATGCTCTCAGGTTGACACGGGTACAGGGTTTCGTCGCATCTTCTGACAATAGTTGCGCACAATAACAGGGGATATTTTTAAAGGTACCGAAAAAGAAGGTTGCGCCCATGGGTAAGTCGGCAACCCGGACCTTATCCAGGCAGGGAATGTGACCATCCTTATCTACAAGGATATGCCTGGTGTCAAACAAGAAGTAGAATGCCTTTTCCGGTGTTTTTTCCGGCCCGGATGCAGATGCAATAAAATCCATGGTTTCAGGTATCACAGCCTTGTGGTTTTGTCCATGTTCAGGGTATTTCAGAAATCAAATTTAAACTTGAAAATTAAGGATGTGTCCGAATCGCTACCAGTCGCCCCAAAGCTTGCCGTGGCATCTAAGTGTTTGTTTAAAGTTGTATTGGAAAACTCAACTGCTATCATATTGTCTTGAAGTTCATACTCCGTAAAGACAATGGTATCTGAATATGTGAAATCTGCTTTAACACCAGGATTGTCTATCGACCCCACGTCGATTTTGGGAGAAAATGAGACGCCATACCCTTTTTCATTCGTATCAGATTCTTTTTCCGACTCCTGATCCGGAATAGTTTCTTCGTTAAAGGATTTAAAGTATTCAAATTTCAGATAATTTGAAACCGAGGCCTCTATCTGTTTTATCTTTTTTCCAAGTTCTGTCTTTTCGACCATCTGCACAGCTGAATGGATGAGTCTTTCCTTTGCCAGGTCTTCCTTTGCAGAATCAGTCATCGTTTCCTCTGATCCTGCCGGGGGATCTGCCTCAACCAATAAATCAACCCAGGTGCGTCTCTTTTTGGTTTCCTTCTGAGTCAAGGATTCTGTTGCCCAGGGGGCCCCAGGCAATAATTCCGGATCATGGGAGTGTTTATTGGGGTTTGTACGATTTTCGGATGAAATTTTAGGATCCGTCAACGTGATATCAGAATCAATTAAGGGGCCTGTGGGTGAGGAATCTGCATGGATTTTCGACTGAAAGGAAGTAAGGCAAAAGACCAATGCTGCTGCGGTGAGAATTTTGCAGAATTTTGTTCTTTTGATCATCATAACCTCCTTAATCAAGGTTATTCAGTCCGGATTAATACCGGCACTAAATTATAATTTTCAATGCAAATTCCTTGTAAAGGTTAATTCAATTTTAATGGCAATAGATCCGGCAGGGTATGTCTAACAATCGTACATTGAATATACTTCTATTATACGAAATTATCGGGAAAAATCAATCGGGGTTGTAAAAGCAGGTATGATTTTATCGTAATTTTTATACATCGCTGTCTGGTTTAAAAATTTAAGGTGTTCCCTTTGTTTTTCGGCCTTCTCCAATCCCGAGATGGGAGAATTTTTAATGTTTCTGGATAATTAGGTGGAGGAATTGCCTTCTTTGTTCTTGACAATCTCCCTGTATCCCGGGTATGACAAAAGGATCTTACTCGTACGATGTTCCTATTTCCGGTTCTATTTTTATTTTTTTCAGGGCATCGATTTATTTTTCTAAATTGTTCTCCAAAACAGGAGATGATCACAAGAATTTCATTGATTCGTCCGTCGGTATGGATGTCTCAATTTTAATCCTGAATCGAATCCCATGAATGCTGTCTACCTATAGGGCTTGGCCAGACTAAGCCGTTGTATGGGGAAGATCTGTTTTAAATTCACCTCTGGACGTTATGGAGAAAATAAGAACGAAAAAAAGGAGGCACTATGATCAGGGCACCTTAGAAAAACGATCTATCAACGACATTAAACCCCAACCCTTTTCTAAAAAAATATAAGGAGACAATACTATGGATATGCATACCATTTTAGACCAGGCATCAGACAATATCGGCGGAGATGTAAAAGTAGAAGGTTTATTAAGAAAAATAGCCCGCCTTAAACCCGGTGCGGACAAACCTGAAGATGTCCTTGGGTTTGATTATACTGTTCATCACGATGGCACCTGTTATGAATACTATGCAGCCAATCCGCCGTTGAAAGGCGTGACCCAGGCCGTACCTGTTGAATGTCCTCTTGGTATTGAAATTTTTGATGATTATAAAGTGGATTACAAGGCGGCTATCGATATTTTTCACAGAGGAAACTGGGGCAGTCAGTTTACCTCTATGGCACTTTCAAAACCCCTGACTTATCCCGAGGCACAGGAACCATATTGGTACCTAATGTCGAATCTTGGCCAGTCCGTGGTTATCGGTGCTGATACCGGGGAAATTATTTTTCCCCGGTAAGGTCAATTACAGCAATTAGATGATATTTTTGACCCCAAATCAATGCGGCAGGGCATATGAGCCCTGCCGCATTTTTTCTGTCCGCACCCCATCCCTGCATGACAAAAAACATCAGCCCGCCGGCATACTGGAAATGCCCTTTCCTTCCAGGGCAAACGCATAGACAATGCTGGTTTCAGGTAGCTGCCACCTGGACAATGTAACGCGGCACGTAATATCAGAATTTTAAAATTTGAAAAAGCAGCAGATATTATTTAGTTTACTTGCTGCGGTCCCTTTGGTAACTATTTCCCTAATCATTTATCAACTAACTCTTAGAGGAATACTATGCGTAGATTAGTTGTAGTTTTAATGCTTGCCGTTTCATTTGCTCTGGGTATGTTTTCACAAAACCTCATTGCAGGAAATTGGGTTGTTCCTCCTTATGGCACTTCTGCTCCTTCGCTAACAGTGGGTTCTCGAATTGTTCTCAATGGAGGTAGAGTCCTATATACTCCTCCAAGTGGATGGAAAGTTGTTGATACATGCCCCTCGTCCAGTGGCGCCGTCTTGGTTTCCTTCCAAAAGCTTGAGTAAACATATTACACAGAACTCATTGTGTGCCGGTTTTTACACAGATAAGGATCGGCTCCAAAATTACTTGATCTTTTGTTTTCAAAATACCCAGTCTTTTAAGGGGTTTTGGAAATAATTTAGATCAAGTTATTTTGTAACGATTCCTAAGCTTACCGGCCGTTCTTAGTGACTCTCATGGCCCGCTGGTGATTCAAATGAGTTTGCCTTTTGCATGCCCGGAGGGTTAGGTTGAGGCAAAATAATTGTCTTTTTTAAAAAAACTGCATTCGTTGGCACTGCCTTCCCCCGGAAGTTTCATTTACATTAATCCTGATCTTAGGTATTGATAATCAACACTGGGGAAATTAATTAATCTGGGACAGAACATGGATAAATTTGTGGTTGGGTTTGCATTTGCGGATCATGATGACAGCGACCGTAGCCGTGTGCTTTTGGTAAAGAAAAATCGACCTGAATGGCAGAGGGGATATCTGAACGGTATTGGCGGGAAAATAGAAGAAGATGAAAGCCCTGAG
>PIVQ01001214.1 GCA_003354055.1 Desulfobacteraceae bacterium
GTGATACTGTTTTACTTTTCCTCGGACAGACCGGTTGCCGTGTCCAGGGCATCCATGATTGCCTTTTTTTTATTGGTAGATACCTTTGCCCTGATTTCCTGCCTGGTCAGCGGATTGCTTACCCGGGAGGTCCTGACCCTGTCACTGGGGTTTATGCTTCCATTGGCCGTGGGCATAGGGATCGGCAATTTTCTATTTCACAGATTCCACAATGAAGAGGCCTTTAGAAAACAGGTAATTGTCCTACTGATGTGCATTGCCGTGGCCTCTTTTGTTAAATTCACCCTTTTTCCTTCACCTTGAGTATTTCTAAGCATTTGTGGTATGAGTAAATGAATCTTTCAAAAACGAGTGAATTTTAATATGCCTGTAATAAAAAACGATTTTAAACCAAGAATCTTCCTGGGATTTGCACTGGCAGAACTGGGGAAGTTTCAAATCTACATCAATGCAGCAGTAATCGGATTCATTATCTGCTTTTTTTCTGATAATTACAGCATTATTCCTTTTATTGTGCCACTTTTTGTTCAGATCATTGCCAGGTCAAACGTCAAGTACCGGCAACGGCATCTCAGCTCCCTGGTGGAATTGCCGGCCCAGACAGAGGCCCCGGTTTTCATAATGAACCAGCAGGGGGAAATTCTTCTTTCCATCGGCAAGACCATGGACCTTTTCCAGGAATACACCATCACCCACATCCAGGAATTTACCAACCCGGAATTACTTGATTCCATATTGGAAATGACCACATGCGAGTCTTCTCAGAATGAGAACACTTCGTCCGTGGAAGCATTCTCCGACATTACGTTGAAATGGTACGAAATCAAGGCAAAGGCCATGGAATCCAAAGGGGGTGTCGGAAAAATACTGGTTTGGTTTCAGGATATCACCCTGAGAAAAAATTACGATTTCAGGCTGAAGGACCTGGTGCGCTATTCAAGCTCCTTGATGGTTTCCCTGGAGAATCTGGTGGAATCAGGGGCTGAGTTTGAGCACCTGTCCTCTTTTCTGCTAAAGGATTACGACGCGGTGTTTATCACCAGGACCGATGAAAATAAAAATCTCGCAGGCTATGTGTTTAAATCCTCATCCGGAAAAGTAAAAAGATCAGACGCCATTGTGATTCCCAATGAATCCCTTGCCCCCATCAATCTTTCAAGGAAAAATGCACAGATTATATCTGATGACATAGACGCCTATGATTCCACAACCGATTTCCTGAGGCAAAACCCTCTGGACCCCAAAGTTCTGGACTTTATTGAAGTTCCCATCCAAAATTTCATTACATACAACGAGGCAGATCTGTCTATTATCGCCTTTAACTTCAGGTCAAAAATAACATCGTATGAAAAACAATTTTTTGAAATTCTGGTAAACAATTACAGAACCATGGTCATGCTGGTTGATCTGGAAAAAAACCGAAAAGGGCATTCAGATTAGCCAAGCCGTACTCATCCTTGACCTTTTTGACAGATAATGCAAAAACTCTCCCGAGAATATAATTGATACGATCCTAAGCATACGATGAGCAGGAAAGGATGACCCCGAAACACGAATTCGTCACATGTCCCACCTGCGGAACAAAAGTTTCCGTATCCGGGGAGAAACCTTTAGAATCCACACCTGTTGTT
>PIVQ01000418.1 GCA_003354055.1 Desulfobacteraceae bacterium
TGAAATCTTCTTTGTCAATCCCCAACCGGGATGCCAGATCTTCAAAATTCATGGAGACTCCTATTTGTGAAAAATGAAAAGGGATGATTCGTATTGGGAAATTATAAAGAAATTATAGGGCCTTGTAAACCTTCAAATCAGAACACCCCGCAGCAACCGCGTGGAGCTTTTTATTATAATTCGCACGCTAATCTTTGGACTTGCTTCCTTTAGGGCCAATAATAAAGAAGCTCCTTGTGCCTCGACCAGAACTAAAGCCCGAGAGAAATCTAAGTTTCGAATCCAGACTAACCCGAGTTTTTTGCAGTACCCACCTAAAAATCATAGACCAGAGAAGGCTAAAAATGAATCCAACTATGGTGAATTTTGGTAAAGAAGGATGAAGTTCATCAATCAGATAGGCTGTTGCAGGCACCAAAACCATACATATTATCGCAAATAAAACTGGTTTTTTCCTTCCAATAAAAATCGACAAAAAAAATGTGACAAAAATTATGGATACATAGTTGATGTATCCAGCTTTTCTTTTTTCTTTAAGCTGAATGGTACCGTTTTTAACAAGTCCATCAAAAATATCCTTATCAACCAATTTAACAGACTCTAAGAACCCTCCATGTGCATGGGTTAAGAGAGGTTTTAGCCCACGAATTCTTTTAAAACTACCATATTCGAACAAAAATAGTTTTTTATATTTGAATTCCTGTACGAAGTCTTTGTATTTGACAGTTATTGTTTTCTCATCCTTAAACCAGCTTCCAGTGTCTACAGTAACTTCGTCATTATACCAGGATTCAATAATTGCAGATTTATCGGGATTCAACTTTAAAATGATGATTTCGGTTTGAGTTTTATTAGATGTATAGGTTCCAGTAACATCTGGGATATTGTCGTCAGCAAAAGTTGAAAAAGGACTTACTAAAAGAAACATAGCCCAAAAGAAAATTCTATATGATCGTATTTTCATGCAGAAACCTCATAGCTACTATTTGGTAAATAGTTGCAGAATTACAACCGTATTAATAGATATAAAGCAATTTTCCATGTATCACCCTCAAATCATAGGAAACAATCCATGAATTAACGTATTTAAGACAAAACATAAAAAAACACCTATTGAAATTCCACTTATTACCTATATAAATTTTGAACACGGAAAAGAACTGAGAAGATTAGATTCCACATCATGAAAAAGAGACCTTTTTTAACTAAGCATTATCAGTCAGAAATTGCAACGATAAACATTCTTCAATAGAGGACCAACCGCTTGTGCGCCCTATTCGATGCCCAAGGCCTTGTTGATAAGGCCAGTCACTTGCCTATGGTTTGCAAACCCGTCGCTGCCGGGTTTAGGGCAAATTGCCCGGCATACATAAGGCCACATCTAATAGTTACCGTTCCGTTAGACAAAAAGGAAACGGCAGAAACCTTACTCTGTACCTGAAGGTGCAGGCGTCTTCTCTGTTCCGGACCGGTTCGATTTGGTATAAATCGAACCGGTTGAAGCTTTGAGTTCATACCAAGCCTGGCGCAGGGTGATCAGGGACAGGGCAATGCGCTGCTGGGTCTCGGTAAGGGTATTCTGGACCTCGTTCAGAGTGACCTGATTGGCGGTGCCGAATTCATATTCCTTGGCCACCATATCCCGGTTCTGTTTGGCAAGTGTTGCATTTTCCCGGTAAAGCCGTAACTGTTTCTGGGCGGCAGATACGGTAAAGCAGTCCTGGCGTACCTGGGAAATGATTTCGTTTTTCAGGTTTTTCAATGCAAGCTCAGCCTCGACACCGGCATAAAGGGCTTGCCGCAGGGCTGCCCGGTCCCCGCCGCCTGCGTACAGGGGATAGGTGAGTTCAATGCCCACGCTGTTCTCAATATCATCGGTTTCAAACCTGGCACTGCTGGTCCGGTCCGCGCCCACAGATCCGGACAGGCTGATCTCGGGGTAGAACTCAGCCCTTGCCTCTTCGGCATTGGCACGGGCAATTTTGAGCGCCAGTTCCTGCTGGATCAGGTCAGGGCGGTATTCCAGGGCATGGGTAATTTCCAATTTCGGATCCAGACCGTCCATGTCCCGATCATCTTCCAGTTTGGGAAAAACAGGTTCCGGCAAATCGTCATCCCGGGCATCCACCCCCAGCAATGCTGCGAGAGCTGTTCTGGCCACATCATAATCGGCCTGATACTTCTCCATTTCAATCCGGGCCTGATTCATACTGGTATTGAAATTAAGGACATCGGATAGCGACCCGACACCGGCCTTCTGCTTGATCCTTGCCGTATCCAGCTGGCCCGCATAAAAGTCTTTATTAAATTCGGAAATAAACTGGTTTGCCAAAGCCAGCTGTGCCGTATGAAAACTTGCGGCAACGGACGAAAGAAGAGTCCGAATCAGATCCTCATGGCCTGCGGTTTCCTGTTCTTGGCTCAGAAGGGCAGCCTCTAAGGTATACTTCCGTGAAAATCCGTCAAACAGGGTCCACGAGGCGGACAAAAAACCGTCATAGGTATCCGTGGTCCGTTTCAGGCTGGAACTTGCCTCATCCTCATTCTTAGAAATCTGTTTCCGGGTGGCCCCTGTACTCAGGTCCAGTGTGGGATAATAGGCAGCCCTGGCCTGAACCACCTCTTCTTTGGCCTGGTTGATCCGCTGTACCATGGCCAGAACTGTGGGGTTGCCCTCCATGGCCCTTTCAAAGGCCTGCACAAGGGTCATCTGCCCGGCCGAGGCCTGCGCCGTCAGCGTTATGACAAAAATAAAAATGCAGACAAAATACTTCATTGGCTTTCCTTTGACAGGCCCTGAGGACCTGTTTCCTTTAAATGGTCATATCGTTTGGATGCAGGTTCAATCGAGGTCCTGGACCGGGGCCATTCTCCGCGTATCATCCAATGGGCCAATTGTCTGAAATCATTTAAAATGGCAAGAAGCGCCGGAATAAACACCAGGGTCAGCATTGTGGCAAAAAGGACGCCGGAGGCAAGAGAAATGGCCATGGGAATTAAAAATTGAGCCTGGAGGTCTGTTTCCAGAAGCATGGGGGCAAGCCCGCCCACCGTACTCAGGGTGGTCAGGAAAATGGCCCGGAACCGCCTGGCCCCGCCCCGGAGAATGGCCTCAAAGAACGGAATATGCCTTGCCAGATTCTCATTGATCCGCTCGATAAGGACAATGGCATCGTTGACCACCACACCGGTGAGGGCAACCATGCCGAACAGGCTCATCATGGACAGATTGTACCCCATAAAATAGTGCCCCAGAACGGCTCCGATGATGCCGAAAGGAATGGTGACCATGATGACAAAGGGCTGTAGATAAGAGCGGAACATGGTGGCCACAATGGTAAATATGCCCAGAAGTGCAATGGGAAAACCGATCTTAAGACTGGACATGGATTCCCTGGACCGTTTTTTGTCCCCTTTGAGCACAACAGTCAAATCCGGATAGCGTTCTTTTATTTCCAACAAAAATCCATTGGACAGATCATCAAAAATCTCATTGGCAGTGGTCACCTTGGTATTGACAAAGCCTGTGACGGTAACGCTGCGTTTGCCATTTGCCCTTCTGATGGTTGAAAATCCGGGTTTATATTCAATATCTGCCACGGACCGCAGGGGCACCTGTACACCTTCAGGGGTTCTGATCCGCATGGATTCCAGATCTTCCAGTGAGCCTCTCTCCTGCCGGGTGTACCGGATTTTCACCCGCACATCATGGTCTCCCCGCTGAATACGCTGGGCTTCGTTGCCGTAAAACCCGGAATTCACCTGGGAGGCCAGGTCTGCCACGGTCAGGCCAAGGGCCCTTGCCTCGGGTTTCAGGGTAAAGCGCATCTCTTTCTTTCCCTGGTTCAGATCGGACTTGATCTGGTAGACCCCATCGAATTCCATCAGGGTTTCCTTGAGAAGATCTGTGGCCTCTACCAGGGTGGAAAGATCCTTGTGGTGGAGTTCAAACCCCAGAGGTGCACGGCGGTGCCCCGGTCCGAGTGCCTGGAAGGTCAGGGATTCAGCCCCCGGAATGTGCCCGAGGCGGTCTTCCCATTCAAATAGAATGTCTTTAGAGTGAACTCCGCGATTTTCCGATTCCAGTAAAATGGCCTGGACCATACCGGCATGGGGACCGCTGGAGGTCATGCTGTCGGAAGAGGCGCCCACAAAGGTAAGCATATCCTTAATCAAGGGGTCTCCGCTCAGGGTTTGAAACCCCTGAGCATAGGTCAGCAGAGCTACTTCCATTTTATCCATGGCAGCCTGGGTCACCACAGATGGGGTCCCCTCTGGAAAGGCCACGGATGCGGTGATCACATAGCCGTCGGTCTGGGGGAATACGGAGTACTTTACCATTCCCCCCTTTACCATCCCTCCTACGGCCAGGAGTACGGCGATTGCCGTACAGAAGACCAGATACCGATAATGAAGCGCCTTTTCCAGAAAGGGGGTGTAGATCTTATGAATAAAGGATTCCATGGCCCGGCCGGTATACTGGTTCAGACGATCCGGATTCAACCGGCGAACCCAAGAAGACGGCTTTGGCATATCGGCTTTTATTTCAGGCAGATTGTTTAAGTGGGCAGGCAGGAGAATAAAGCAGTCAATGAGCGATATAAAAAGGCAGGCAATCACAACCGGCGGTAAAATCGCGATAAACTTGCCCATGGTACCGCCCACATAGGCCAAGGGGATAAAGGCCACAATACTGGTGATCACGGCGGTGATCACCGGCATAGCCACTTCCCGGGTGCCTTCAACGGCTGCCTGCAGGGCAGGTTTGCCCATCTTTCTGTGCACATAGATGGACTCGCCCACAACAATGGCATCATCCACCACAATCCCCAGCACCAGAATAAACCCGAACAAAGAGATCATATTGATGGTACCGCCCATGGCCCAGAGGATGCCCATGCCGCCGGCCAGGGAAATGGGAATCCCCATACCCACCCAGAAAGAGAGTCGGGTGTTTAAAAATGCCCAGAGCAGAATAAAGACAATGACAAGGCCCACAGATCCGTTATTGGTCAGCAGACTGATTCTGGATTTAAGTGAGTTGGTGCGGTCATAGAGAACCTTCAGTTCAATCTCCTCGGGAAGTTCGCGGTTCAGCTTATCGATAAATGCATGGACGGCTTCGGCAATGACCAGGGCATTTTCTTCATCTGTTTTGTACACGGTGATGAGTACGGAACGTTTGCCGTTGATATAGGCCCGGGACGGATCTTCCTCAAATCCGTCTCTGATATCGGCAATCCGGTCCAGGGTCACCACCTGTCCGTTTGGGCCTGCATAAACAATAACCCGGGCCAGTTCATCCCCTGTGTATTTGCGGCCCATAGTTCTCAGACGGATCTCCTCACCGCTGGTTTTAAGGGTGCCGCCGGACCGGTTCACACTGGAATCGCGCACGGCATCCGCCACCCGGTCAAAGGTAAGGTTGTACTGACGCAGTTTTTCTTCAGACACTTCAATCGAAATCTCATAGGCCCGGGTACCTGAAAGCGTAACCTGGGACACATGGTCCAGATCCCGGATCCGGTCCCGGATCCTTTGCCCCCATTCCTTTAGCCTTCGCTCCGGCATATTCGAGGCCAGATACATGGTCAGAACAGTACTCTTTCTCACCACATCCGAGATCACAGGTTTTTCCGCATCCGCAGGAAAGGTGGAGATGGCATTGACCTGGGTTTTGACACGGTCCAGCACCTCTTTTACATCGTACCCTTTATCCACATCCATTCTGGCTGAAGCGGAATTTTCAGAGCTTTGGGTGGTATAATCGGTAATCCCTTCAATGCGTTCAATGGCCTCTTCAATTTTCCTGGATATCCCCTCTTCCACCTCCTCGGGATCTGCACCGGGATAGGCCACTGATATTGAAATGGAGTCCTTTTCCATGGATGGAAAGGATTCCTTTATGATCATGACGGCAGCCATGATCCCCACAAAGACCACGGTAAGCAGAAGAATATTGGCAAATACCGTATTTCTGGCAAAGGCGCTGATCAGGGATCTCATGGTTTGCTGTTGTCTCCCGCCAGGTCTTCCGCTGGCGTGTCCGCCGGCTTGCCTACAATTCTGAGGGTAGAATTCTCAAGGGGGTCAACCAAACGGGTGGTAATCAGAGAATCCCCCGCCCGGATATC
This sequence comes from Desulfobacteraceae bacterium, assembly GCA_003354055.1. The sequence continues at coordinate 6,135 of PIVQ01000418.1, forward strand.
ACCGGTCACAAACACCAGATCACCATCCGCATACACTTTGGTGATGGCCCGGGTTTTCAGCCGATTGTTTTCAGCCACATAAATGGTATTGTCCGTAGTCACCAGCCATCGTTCCAGCCGAAACAGTCCGTCAATGGGCTTGCCCGGAATGGAAATCCTGCAAAACATCCCCTCCACCAGGGGCGGGCAGTCGGTACATTTGTTTTCCCGCGGATCAAACCGGACGGCCAGCGTCATTGTCCTGGAACTTTGATCAAACTCCACCAGCCTGTCCAATGTTCCGGTCCAGGTGTGCGCCTTGGTTTCGATCCACTGGATATCACAGGTCACGGGTTCGGGCTTGGGAAACCAGCCGGGGGATGAGACCCTATCCTTATTCTGAAAGGAAAGCCAGCTTGTGGCCTCTCTGGCATCCAGGGAGACAAGGATCTCCATTTGGGAATCATCTGCAAGAGTCACGACTTCCGTGCCCGTC
>PIVQ01001215.1 GCA_003354055.1 Desulfobacteraceae bacterium
GTTCCTGGAAAAAAGTAAAGTACTCGAAGATTTTTAGGAGGAGACATTGATTGATGTTCAAAATCTGACCAAGTATTACAATGACTTTTGCGCTGTTGACGGGATCAGCCTGACCATACAGCCGGGAGAAATACTCGGTCTGCTTGGCCCCAACGGAGCGGGTAAAACCACAACATTGAGAATGCTCACAGGCTATTATGCCCCCAATGCCGGTACCATCCGCGTCAAAGACATGGAGATGCCCCAAGACACCCTGAAGATCAAATCCCTGATCGGGTATCTACCGGAGTCCGCCCCGCTTTATCATAATATGCTGGTATTTGATTACCTGGATTATGTGGCCCGGCTCAAGGGACTTGTCGATCACGCAGCAAAGGAAGAGCGGTTCAAACAATTGGTCAGGCTCTGCGGCCTATCCGGTATCATGCACAAACCCATTGCCACCCTGTCCAAGGGACTAAAGCAGCGGGTGGGGCTGGCCCATGCCATGATGACAGATCCTGAGATCCTTATTCTGGATGAACCCACCTCCGGGCTGGATCCCAATCAGATCGCTGAAATCCGGGATATCATACGGGGCTTCGGTAAAGAAAAAACCATTATCTTTTCCACGCACATCCTTTCCGAGGCAGAAGCCACCTGCGACAGAATCGCTATCATCAACAAGGGAAAAAAGGTGGCTGACGACAGCACGGAAAATCTGAAACAAAGTGCCCACCAGACCAGTTTTATCCGCCTGAGCCTTCAGGGTGCGAATCAAGCAGATGTCATGGACCGGTTGAAAGAGATGGACAGCAATATTCAGATCACCCCGGCACAAAATCAGGGAGATCAAGCCGGTCTTTCATTTGAAATCCGAACTGCAGCAAATAAGGATATCCGGTCGGATCTTTACCTGAACATCAAAGAAACAGACTGGATCATCACCGAACTTGCCAAAGAATCCCAAGCCCTTGAACAAATTTTCCAGGAACTGACCCAGGAGGGCAAATAAGATGACACAGATCAAAACCATTGCCATCAAGGAATTTAAGGACTATTTCATCTCCCCCATTGCCTATATCGTAATTTCCCTGTTTCTGATTGTCAGCGGGTGGTTTTTCTTTTCAACCTTTTTCATTTACGGCAGAGCAGATCTCAGGGATTTTTTCTCCCTTTTACCCATGACCTTTTCTTTCTTTATACCGGCCATTACCATGCGGCTGTTTGCCGAGGAAAAAAATGTCGGGTCCTATGAAACCCTGCTAACCATGCCGGTTTCCTTTTCCCATATTGCCCTGGGAAAATTTTTGGCAGCCACGGCATTTACCACAGCCATGCTGGTCCCCACCCTGAGTTATGCCCTGTTTATCTCGGCCATCGGTGAAGTGGATCCGGGTCCTGTTCTCGGCGGATACCTGGGTGCAATTCTTTTGGCCGCAGCCTATTGCAGTATCGGGTTGTTTGCCTCCGCCCTGACCCGGAACCAGATCATTGCCTTTATCATCGGGTGCGCCCTTTGCTTCACCCTGACGATTCTGGACCGGATGCTCTTTTTCATACCCGAACGCCTGGTGCCGATGGTAGAATATATCAGTGCCAATGCCCACTTTTCAAACATATCTAAAGGGATCATTGATTCACGGGATATC
>PIVQ01001216.1 GCA_003354055.1 Desulfobacteraceae bacterium
TAGTTTACTTGTGGACAGTGAAATATAAATATGATCATACCCTTCAGGGACACACATTCGAAGGTGATGATAAAAAAGCAAAAGACGAAGCTCCCGAAAAGTTAAATGAAATGAAAAGAGTGTATGGAGATTTATTATAATGGCGACTGATTTATTAGGGTCAATGAGAGTAGAAATCGTAGGTGATAACTCAAAATTAGATAAATCAATAGATAAATCTGAGAAGAAAACAAAAGAATACGGTAAGTCTTCAGAGAAATTAGCCAAAACGTTAAAAACACTATTCTCAGGTATTGCATTTGCAGCAGTAGCAAAGAAAATAGCAGAAATCGGGAAAGCACTTCTTGTCTCTGCTTCTGATGCAGAAGAAACAAAAAACAAGTATAATGTAGTATTTGGAGAGGTTGCAGATTCAGCCCTTGCTGCTTCTTTGAGGATACAGGATGAATTTAAACTATCAGAGTCAACAACAGAAGAATTTTTATCAGGTGTTGGTGATATCACAAGCGGTCTAGGAGCCACCGGAGAAGAAGCCCTTGCCGCAGCGGAGAAAATAACAGCACTAGGATTGGATATTAATAGCTTCGCTAACCTCAGCGGTGGGGCTGAACAAGCTGTATCGGCACTTACAAGTTTATTTACAGGGGAGCGTGAAGCTGCAAAAGCTTTAGGGATAGTAATAAATGACACTAATCTAAAGCAATATGCAGAAGATACAGGGCTTATATTTAAAGAATTAACACCTTTAGAAAAAGGGTTTTTATCATTAGATCTCGCTGCCACGCAAAGTGAGTTAGCAATCGGAGATTTTGCAAGATCTGAAAAATCATTTGCAAATCAAACAAAAATAGCTCAAGAAAATATAAAAGGTCTTAGTGTAGAGCTAGGGAAAATACTATTACCTACCGCTACTGAAGGTATAGAGGTTTTTGCAAAGCTAACTGATAAAATGCTTGAATTAGTTAAAGCCCACAATGAATTCCAAGATATAATAGATAGATTTGATGCAGGTACAGAGACCGCCAAAGATAGAGCGAATATAGCACAAAGAGAACTTGATATAACAAGGGATAAATATAATGAAGAGAGAAAAATATTAGAAACACTCAAAGAAAAAGATGACATAGATGGTGAGAGTATTGTTAAGCAGCAATTGAAAACAGACGGCTTACTTGGTCAAGTATACCAACAAAGCGCACTTATAGACTTAATAAATAAAGAAGTAAAAGTTGAACAAGAGGCAGCTGACGAAATAGCAAGGATACAGAAAGAAAAAGACGACGCAGCAGCATTAGCTATTAAAAATATAGAAAAAGAACATGAGGCAAGAACAACTTTAAAAGCGTTAAGAGAAGAAGAGTTAACAGACGGAGAAAGGCAAGTAATAAACCTCCAAGAACAAATAGACGGGTGGGCCAAATTTAGAGAAGTCCCAGGCGTACAAACTCTAATAAATGAACTTATTTCCAAACGCAACGAATTACTAAAAGAAAATTTAGAAGCAGAAGAAGAAGCAGCAGAAGAAAAAAAAGAATTGCTCGATGAAGAACTTAATAACAGACTAAAGCATGCGGATGAGATTGAACGAGCTGTAATTTTATCAAATATATCCATGGCAGAATCAGCAG
>PIVQ01001217.1 GCA_003354055.1 Desulfobacteraceae bacterium
CCTCTGGCCCTCTACTTTGCCGGCGGCGGCCTGTCCTACTATTATTTTGATCAGGGCCGGATACAGGAGGCCTATGACAAATCCGAAGCCATCATGAATAAAGCCTCGGAAACAGGCCTTCGCTGGCAGTACGCCTCTCCCATCTTCCTTGAAATGTTCTTTGCCCTCTATCGTGCAGGCCTGCCGCCCCTGGCAGGTTTAAAACTTGAAGATGAGACGGAGCGGCTATTAAACGAACCCAATATCCTGCTGCGGGGAGTGGCCCTGCGCCTGCGGGCTCTGAACCGCATTGAAGAGGAAGGCAGGTTTTCAGAAGGCAAAGCGGATCTTGCCCTCAGCCTTGATTATCTTTCAAAATCGGGCGCCGCAATCCAGCTTGCCAAAACCCGGATTGAGCTGGCCCGCCTCTCCCTGATCGAAGAAGACACGGAAAAGGCAAGGCAGTATGCCAACCAGGCAGCCCGCGGCCTTGGCAGCTATACCAAAGAGTTTTACCCGGACGACCTGCTATACCTTTTGCGCACCCCGATTGCCGCAGCCCCGAAATCCGGCACCGCCGCAGATCCGGGCCGTGCCCTGCTCGGCAAGTTCATGGACGTCATCCAGATGCTGGAACCAGCCACAGACCTTGATACCATCCTCGACCGGGTGGTCAAAGCGGTGAACCGCCTGCTCGGGGCTGAACGGGGCGGGGTTGTCTGGTTTGAAAACACAACGGCCCGAACACTTCGGGCTGCCCCGAAACTTAAGGCCTCCCACAACTTCACCGGCGCAGACCTTGGCGCGGAGGATTTCAGATCCAACCTTGCCACCATCTTCGAGGTTCACAGAACCGGTCAGTCCCGGCTGATCCACAATGAAAAGGGAAAGAAAAAAGACTGGCCCTATCAGTGCCGCGCCCTGCTCTGCATCCCTATAAAGGTGAGGAACGAGGCCATGGGCGTGCTCTACTATGACAACTCCTATGTGGATGACTGCTTTGAGATGCTGGATGTCGACAACCTGGATGAAATCGCGGTCCAGCTGTCAGGGTTTATCGAACGTCTCTTTCTGCTCTTTACAAAGATACGAACTCTGGAGGCTGCGTCCCATGAATCCGCCCCGCCCTCAAAATCACAAAAGCTCATCACCCGGAGCCCGGCCGTGGAGACCCTCCTTGTCCAGGCAGGACAGGTGGCAAGGACCGCCTCGTCCGTCCTGATCCTCGGGGAAACCGGTGTGGGCAAGGAACTACTTGCCCGGCACATCCATACGGAGAGCCGCCGTGCCAACAAACCGTTTATCGTCATTGATCCCTCCACCATGCCGGAGGGCCTTGTGGAAAGCGAGCTGTTCGGCCATGAAAAAGGCGCCTTTACCGGTGCGGACCGCCAGAGAAAAGGCCGCCTTGAAATGGCAAACAACGGCACCCTTTTCATTGATGAAATCGGGGATATCCCCCTGTCCGTCCAGGTCAAGCTGCTGCGAACCCTACAGGAAAAGACCATCACCCGAGTGGGCGGCACAACCGAAATATCTTCCGACTTTCGGCTTGTGGCCGCGACCCACAGGGATCTTGCCAAGATGGTGGCAAAAGGCACCTTCAGGGAAGACCTGTATTACAGGATCAATGTGGTGCCCCTGTAT
>PIVQ01001218.1 GCA_003354055.1 Desulfobacteraceae bacterium
AGAGGAATTTCCACTTTAACTTCTTTACCAGTGTCTGCGTCCAGCACGTGGACGGCACAGCCCAGTCAGGGGTCGTAGGCGCGAATCAGGCGCCCGACATTTACGGGGTTGTTGATATCCGGAACAGGTACGCCGATCAGTGCTTCTTCGATCGGTCCTCTCTGGCCCATATCATCTCTGGGGTTGGCGTTCCAGATAGTCGCGGAAGTCACCTGGTAGTTGGAGATGACAGAGTCTTTAATGTCCACATAGTGGAGCAGGGCGCCACGGGGGGCTTCTGTCATGCCAAGGCCTTCAGCATTCTTGGGAATTTCAGCCGGAACAAAGGTCTCTTTGCCGGGCACGGCTTCTGCCAGCCATCCTTCAACAGCTGTGGCCATAAGAGCAGTTTCTTCAGCTCTTGCCACATGGCGGCCAAGGATGGAGAAACCGGCATCTCCGATGTCACGGAAGTTTTTAACCCCGAGTTTTTCTTGACCGACTTTTGACAGCTCAGGATTGGTGGCCCACATTCTTGCAAGGGGACCGCCCTCATGGGGTTTACCGTTGTATCTGGGTGCTTTGATGAACGAGTAAGCACCTTTTTTGTGCGGGTTGGGTTTGGTTTCGCCTTTGGTGGGATTAAGACCGGTAGTAGAATCATCAAACCAGGAGTATTTTACATATTCCTTGATCAGTGCAGGATCTACATCATAGTCTTTACCATCGGTGTAAACACCGGCTTTCAAGAGCATGTCGCCCTTGTTATCCATGGGGAATGCACCCCAGGAAACCAGGTTTTTATGACCCACACCTGTCTTCAGCAGATCGCCGTAGGGGCCTGCCAGCAGATATACGATGGGAACATATTTGTTCAGAATAAATTCTTTAACTGTCTTGAAGCGTTCTGCAAATGCATCCAATGCTTCACGGGTGGGGATTTCAGTGGCACCACCCACAACAATGCCCTGCACATGCGGCATTCTTCCGCCGAGAAGAGCAACCATTTCATGGCAGATTCTTCTCATTTCAAGGGCTTCAAGATACTGGCCTACAGCCACATCATTGATTTCTTTGGAAACGCGGATATCGTTATTGCCGTATCTGGGAATAAAGGGGGCGGTATCGGGACCATTTACATAGTCCAATGCTGCCAGGTGGTAGAAATGCAGGATATGGGACTGGAGATAGTTGGCACCCAGGATCAGGTTCCTTGCAATCCGTCCGTTATCTGTCAGTTCAACACCAAATGCATCGTCAAGGGCGAGAGCAGATGCAGTTGCATGGGCCGTGGGGCAAACACCGCAGATTCTCTGGGTAATCTGGGTGGCATCCCTGGGATCCCTGCCTTTAAGGATTTGTTCAAAACCGCGGTACATACCGCCGGAAAGGTGGGCGTCAACAACAACGCCGCCTTTTACTTCCACTTCTGCTTTCAGATGACCCTCGATCCGGGTGACCGGATCCACATGGATCTTAATCTTTTTATTGCTGCCGGCCGGTTCAGCCTGTGGTTTACAGCCTGCCATAATAAAGCCTCCTCAAGGTTTAATCAATGTCGGATGTTAAGCGGGTGCATAAAAGGGTGAGGAGCCGTCGGGACAGCCGGGCTGAACACAGCGGATGCAAACCGCATTTTCCACA
>PIVQ01001219.1 GCA_003354055.1 Desulfobacteraceae bacterium
TAGGTACATGGGCTATGTTCAGGGTAAGTAAGTTAATAGTTATAAATAAACTATGGGGACCAAATTTAAGGCTAAACCTATGGATAAAAATATTATAACGCTCAACGAGAACCAACTTGAATTTGAACCTGGTGAGACCATTCTTGATGTTGCCACCAGGAATAAGATCGATATTCCCACCCTTTGCCATCTCAAACACACCAGTCCCACCAATACCTGCCGCGTCTGCCTTGTGGAAGTTGCAGGATGCGACGACCTGGTTGAATCCTGTGTGGCAAAGGTTGAATCCGGCATGGTTATTCAATCTGAATCGCCACGGGTTGTGGATGCCCGGAAAGAAATCATTTCCGCCATGCTGGCCACCGGCAATCACAATTGCGCTATCCGCGATTTTGATACGGAGGACTGGACCTCCTTTCAGCTGGATGTGCTCAAAGCTGACGGCAAGCAGGACCTCTGTCCTGTATGGGGGGATTGTGAACTCCAGGATCTGGCCTACCGCTATCAGGTCAAAACCTTAGGTATGCCCATAAACGGATGTAAGTATGAAACCGAACGGGCCAATCCTTTTATTATAAGGGATTTTTCCAGGTGTATCCTCTGCGGCCGCTGCATCAAGGCCTGCAGGGAAATTCAGGTAAACAATGCCATCGAATTCGGCTACCACGGCGAAGAAATGAAAATCATTGCCGGCGGTGACGATGCCCATCTCAAGGATTCGGACTGCGTATTCTGCGGAGAGTGCGTCCAGGTATGTCCTGTAGGCGCTTTGATTCCCGACAGGGAGTTCAGGGATGACCGGTTCAAACCCACCAAGGCGGTCAGAACCACCTGCTCCTTCTGCGGTGTTGGCTGCCAGATGGATGTCTTTGTTCAGGACAATAAAATTGTAAAAATCGACGGAGCAGATCCCGATCTTCCCCCGAACAACGCCAGCCTCTGCGTCAAAGGCAGATTCGGTTTTGACTTTGTCTCTTCCCCGGATCGGCTGACCACGCCTCTGATTAAAAGGGACGGCAAGCAGGTACCGGCCTCCTGGGAAGACGCTCTGGATCTTGTGGCCGCAAAATTTACTGCCATCCAAAAAGAGCACGGTATAGACACCATAGGTGTTCTGACCTCGGCCCGGGTCACCAATGAAGACAATTACGCGGCCATGAAATTTACCCGGGGGGTATTGAAAACAAACAATATCGACCATTGTGCCCGATTGTGACATAGCTCCACCGTAGCCGGTCTGGCTGCAGCATTCGGAAGCGGCGCAATGACAAACACCATTGCCGATATTGAAGACTCTGATGTGATCCTGGTGACAGGATCCAATACCACTGAAAATCATCCTGTACTGTCCAGTTTTATGAAGCGGGCGGTACTCAAGGGTAAAAAACTATACCTCATCGATCCTAGACGGGTAGGCTTGGCCGACCATGCCGAAAAATGGCTTCGGCCCAACCCCGGAACAGATATTGCCTGGATCAACGGGATGATGAACGTCATCATTTCAGAAGGCCTTCAGGATCAACAATATTTAGACGACCGATGTGAGAACTTTGAAGCCACCAAGGAAATGGTGGCCAAGTATACACCGGAACATGTTGAGGAAATCACCGGTATTCCGGC
>PIVQ01000419.1 GCA_003354055.1 Desulfobacteraceae bacterium
AGGGTGACATTCAATGGTGAAAAAACGGTTAAATTGCTGGGAGTATCATGGCTGCGGGCGCGAACCGGGCGGGAAAAATATAAAAGACTCCGGTGTCTGCCCGGTTGCCTCAGACAAAACCTTTGACGGGATCAACTCGGGCAAGTGTGCCGGGCGTTTCTGCTGGGCTGTGGCAGGGACGTTTTGCTATGGGAAACATCAGGGCTCATATGTTGAAAAACAGGCTTCCTGCCAGTCGTGTGACTTTTTTAAGATTGTCCTGGCTGAGGAGGGCACCTTGAATCTCCGCACTAAATTCTTGCGATTTCTGCCGCCGCACACCCATCACACCCTCCTGAATAGTCTTGAGTTAAAAGAGATAAAAAAATCCGACCGGTTTATTCTTCAAGGCGATACATCCGGAGAAGCCTATATCATACGGCGGGGCTCCTGCCTTCTTCTGGTGGAAAAAGACGATGCCCTTCATCCCGCAGACCACCGCGGCGAAGGGGATATCCTGAACATGTCCGCCCTGTTTACAGGTGAGCCGGTGAGTTTTCATATCGAGGCCGAGACCGATATGGAACTCTGGGTATTGAAGCGGAAGCTGTTCGAAAAAATACCTGAGAAGGATCCGGATCTATTTAACTTTCTGACCGAAATTGTTGCGGATAGGTTTGATTCCAACAGACCCATCTCAGAGCGCACCATCGGCCGCTATATTGCTACGGATATCATTGGCCGGGGCGGGTATTCCATTGTTTACAAGGGGATTGATACAGAAACCGGACAACCGGTGGCCATAAAGATGCTGCGGCACAACATGGTCATGGATTCCGACTTTCTGGAGAAATTTCGAAACGAAGCCAGGATTGTGGCAGGCCTGGCACATGAAAATATCATTGATGTCTATGAGATCAATGAAAGATTCCGTACGGCATTTATCATGATGGAATACCTGGACGGCGAGTCCATTGGGGTAAAGTTGAGCCGCGAGAAGAAAATTGCCCCGGACAAAGCAGTTCACTATCTGACCCAGGCATGCCGTGCCATTGATTACGCCTATAAAAGGGGTGTGCTGCATAAAGATATCAATCCTGAAAACCTTATGGTCACGGAAGATCATCATGTGAAACTTGTGGATTTCGGCCTGGCAAGCTTTATCCATGATGATGACGGCATGCTCGACGGGGCGTTCTCATACCTGGCACCGGAAATCTGCAGCGGAGAGTTAGCCGCTATTCAAAGTGAAATTTATTCTCTGGGGATCACCGCCTTTGAAATGGTTACAGGGAAAAGACCCTATCCGGAATCCGACCCGGCGGTATTTATGAAGATGCGCAGGGAGACCCAAATCCCGGATCCGGGAGATATCATACCCGATCTTCCCGAGTCTCTCCGGCGGTTTATCATCAAGTCCTGTCGCCCGAATCCCGAAGACAGGTATCAGGATATGACCGCTGCGATTAATGATCTGGCAAACGCTAGGCAGGAATTGTCAGCACCGTCGCTGCGGCCCTTAAACTGCTGGGAATTTATGAAATGCGGCCGGGGGCCTGCCACGTCAAAGGGGAACTGCGATACCTGCCCTGCAACCCAAAGTTCCTCTCTTGACGGACTTAACGAGGGGGAAAAGGCCGGACGTGCCTGCTGGCTGGTCGCAGGAACGTTCTGCAGCAACAGGATATCCGGCACCTTTGCCGAGAAGATCGACTCCTGCATGGACTGTGATTTTTACAGGCATGTGAACAAAGGCTCAGGGCAGACCCGCATGCAGATTGATAATGTTGATATTTTCGGACTGACGGATGTCGGACTGCTTAAAAAGGTCAATGAGGACCGGTATCTGGTGCGTCAGATGGCGGATCAATCTCTGCTTTTGGCCGTGGCAGACGGCCTGGGTGGGGATGTCTCCAGTGATTTTGCAGCGGAAATCGTCAAAGGCACCCTGGTGGGACTTCAAAAACTGATCGTGGGCAATGAAATATCTCAGCTCAAACAACTGGTTCTGGAGCTTGATACCCGAATCAGCGAGAAGGCCGAGACCCAACCTGCCCTGGACGGCATGGCAACCACCCTGGTCTGCGCCATTCTGAAAAAAGATTATTTCCACTGGATCAATGTGGGAGATTCCCGGCTCTACCTTTTGAGGGATAAAAAATTAATTCAGCTCAGCGAAGACCAGACCCTTGCAAAATTTCTTATAGAAGAGGGGGAACTGGCCCCGGAAGATGCAAAGGACCACTACTCATACGATCTCCTGGACCAGTGTATCGGCTACGGGGAATGTTTCCCCCAGACTGGAGCGTTCAAAGTTAAAAAAAAGGATTTACTCATTTTAGCAACAGACGGACTCCACAAAATGGTGCCCCAGAAAAAGGTGGCCGCCATTTTAAACACCGACACCTCCATTGAGACCCGTGCAAAGGAACTGATGCAGGCCGCCCTGGATTCCGGGGGTAAGGACAATATCACCATTGTGATAGCAAGGATTAATGACATCCTGAAATCGGCTGGTCATCGCTCTGATCGTCAATAATCTGTGCCGATCAAGGCGTTATGCGGCGTATCAATAATAAACCGCCCAGGTAGTTGGCGTGACATTTCCAAAGACAGCTATCCGTTTATGATAGTCTCTTTTGCCTGGACGATTTTAATTTGATGTCACGCCTTACCCCTGAATTTTGGTTTTGATTAATCAATGCAGGGCAAAGACAAATTTTCCAGAATATGATAGTCAATTAAAATAGGATATAGCAGGATTAATCACGGGATGAGACCCCATAAGACATCACTGACCAGGAGGCCTCTTGAATAAAATTGATGAAATGTTGCAAATGATTCTTAATTGTTTAGGGTCGGGAAACCTGCATGAGGCAGAGACTCTGTGCAGGCAAATTTTAGCAACATCCCCGGATAATCCCGATGCCACGCATATTTTAGGCATAATTGCATTTAACGTACGCAGATATGATGCCGCCAAAATACTTATTAAAAGAGCCATTGAACTCATGCCGCATAACCCAGCCTGTTATAACAATATGGGAAATGTGTATCAATCTGAAGGTGATTATTCCAAGGCCATCGTCTTTTATAAAAAGACCATTGAACTAAATCCGCAACATATAAATGCTTATAGCAATCTGAGCGTTGCATATTCAAAACTCGGCATGCTGCAAAAAGCCTATGAAACACTTGAATACGCATTGAGACTCGATCCATCCCATTCAGACCGCCGTCCGGATTTGAATGACGGCCAATTCGATACACACTCTGAAAAAACAGTTAGCAGGTTACCCGGGTATGCAGATGCCCGTTGGAATAGAGCCCTTTTATTGCTGCTGAATGGTGATTTTAAAAAAGGTTGGGCTGAATATGAATGGCGATTTATGTGCGCTGAGAATCCCACAAGAAATATTAATACAGGAAGACCATGGGATGGGAAACCTTTCCCGGGTAAGACGCTCCTGGTCCATGAAGAGCAGGGAATGGGGGATACGTTTCAATTTATTCGATATCTTCCCATGGTAAAACAGATGGGCGGGCACGTAATTTTTGAAGCCCTGCCAACTATGATCAGACTTGTCCAATCTTTGGACTGTATTGACAGGCTTTGGGTGAGGAAGGACGAGATTGACTCAGGGGCGGTCGACCGGTTTGATTATCGAATTTCTCTGATGTCTTTGCCAAGTATTTTTAATACCACCCTTGAAACTTTACCGGCTGATATCCCGTATATAAAGGCCGATCAATCTCTTGCCCGGATATGGGAAAAAAGAATAAACAATTATGACGGTTATAAAGTCGGCATTGCCTGGGCAGGGAGCCCGGACAATAGGAATGATATTAACCGGTCAATACTGTTGAGTGATTTCTCTGTTTTAAAAGAAATAAAAGGAGTGACATTGTACAGTCTCCAAAAAGACAAGTATGAAAACTGGACAGATATGGATCCAAATGAAATATTTGAATCCGATCTTGGCGCAGAGATCTCCGATTTCGCTGATACGGCCGCAATTATTGAAAATCTTGATCTGATCATCTCTATAGATACCGCCCTTGTCCATCTTGCCGGTGCAATGGGTAAAGAAATCTGGACCCTATTGCCGTCCGTACCGGATTGGCGGTGGATGCAGGACAGGGATGATTCACCATGGTACCCTACAATGACGCTTTTCAGGCAACCGGGCCGGAATGACTGGAAATCTGTTTTTAAGAAAATAAGGGAAAAACTTCAGGCTCTGGTGCCGGTATCTTAGGCGGCGTATCAAAAATAAACCGCCCAGGTAATTGGCGTGACATTTCCAAAGGCAGCTATCCGTTTATGATAGTCTCTTTTGCCTGGACGATTTTAATTTGATGTCACGCCTTAACCCATTGTATTCTGTAACTGATAGAGCATGCGTGGCCAATCAGGACTCCGATTTTTTACTGCGTCGGTTGCTGCCGTTTTTTTTCATTTTTTGAAACCATTTCTTGTCTCCATAGATCGCCTCCATGCAGTCCGGGCAAACGCCATGGGAGAACTCAGCCTCTGATCGGGCCTGAATATAGGTTTCAACCTGCTGCCAATAGCCCTCGTCATCCCTGATTTTTTTGCATTGGGCACACATGGGCAACAAACCTGAGAGCTGGTGCACCTCTGACAGGGAAGATTTTAACTCCTCCGATGTTATATAATTTTTTCTGAAAATGCTTTCAACAAGAAATCCCAGATATACATAGATCAACACCAGGCCGCTTAGAAACATATTATAGGCAACAAACAGATGCGTTGGCATGAGAAATATCAGGCCGAAGAGGATATCAAACCCGATCATGACAAAAATCATTGCTAAAAAACTGTAGCGAAACCCAAGGCCTGCCGTGCAGAAAACCCCCGGATAAATAAGAAATAGTCCGGTGAAATATAGCGAAAACCCCTGGGTTGTATCCAAGAGAATCAGCAGATTGCAGAACATCCCGAGGGAGAGAACAAAAATGAAACCGTTCAAATCCATAAGATGAAATAATTTTTTTGATCTGCTGAAAAATAGTCCCAGTAAGGCAATGGTAATGATACCGGCCCTGAAAACCAATACCAGCCCTGCGGACTCCCCGAAAAACTGTTTGTCCAGGAAACTGAATGCAGCACAGAGAAAAATGACAATGGTCCATGACATCCGTGTAAAAACCATGGCCCGCTCAAGAATATACTCCCGGTAAAGCGATTCAACCAAAGGATCTGTAAAATACAGAAAGAAACGATGGAAGGCCCATCTGTCTTTTTTCAATAGTGCTCCTGATTGTTGGTTAATTCATTTTTGAAATGAAAACAGCATACAGATGATGGCGAAAGTCGTCAATGAATTAGGATCGAAGCAGCAATTCTAAATATTGAATCCCATGGATCCTAATTGATTAGAGGGATACGGAGTTATTGATAGCGAGAACAGCGAGAGCAGCAGGAGGAGAACCTTCGGTTGACAGATTATTAGTGAAAGCAGATGTTGCCGGACTGAATCCGATCACCGCTTCCAGTATCGGCTTGGGGCCTTGGAGGCGATCATTATGTTTTCAAGATCCATAAAATTTCGTTAAACATTAGCCTATTCCCCTTGGGTTTCCGCCCCGCCGTGGCCTGGACCGCTATAGTAAGGAAAATCAACACGGTGGGAGGAGCAATGAAGCTAATTTGAAGCCCTAATCATTTAATATCCCGTTTATGCAAGGGCGATCATTTCCTTCACTGTATATATCGAATCGATGGCTACCGTTCGATTTCACGCCTTTGATCGTTACATTCCTCTTATAATAAAACTGTCCCTTAAAAGTAACATCAAGGGAAATAGCGTTTATTTTCCCATTATTCATTAAATGGTTAGTGGTATTTCCCAAAATGAGAAAGGGCTGTGCAAAATCACGTTCAAAGCCGAACAGGCGCGCATATAACTTAGAATAGTGAATACCATTTCCATCACCGGAAATCCGGGCAAAACGAAACCCGTTTCCGCCGGGCAGAAACCAACTGGCAATCACTTTGGCTTCGGGGATGGGTTCAAAAACGGTATTTTCAGTGTTCGTATCCGTTTCTCCAAAATCACCTCGATAAAAGAATGTTTCCGTTGCCGTCCAAACAGTTTCTCCTGCGACGTCAATAACGGCGGAAAGATCTATTTCCAAGCCTTTTGTAACAATTCTAACACATGAAATTTCACAAAAAATATCGAGGGCATCATCAAGACCAATTTGTCTGTACTGGATGATTTTTAAACGTTTCCCCAATACATTGAGCAGGGATAAGGGGGCTTGTTTCAGGCTGAGTATTCTCTGAAAAAATGGAAACACTAGGGTGATTGGGTAAATCAATGAAATCTCATCATGATTTTTTATATTGCAGATCTTATTAAACCGAGATAAATGTGCTCTATTAATCTCTAATCTATCCAATCTCACAGTTATGGGAGGAATCGATTCCTTACCGTGAAAAACTTTGGATCTTCCCCAAAACGCATATAAAGGCGCTCGTAAAAAAAAGAGGGATGGCATCTTTCTGTATTGTAAGTGGATAGCTGTTGTCATAAATAATT
>PIVQ01001220.1 GCA_003354055.1 Desulfobacteraceae bacterium
CCGGCCTGGCAGTCCGGGGTTTTGGCATCTGTCAGTCCTGCCATGCATCTGGAGGGGATATCGTATAGTTCTTTGGCCAGCTGGATCCCCACCATATTAATTAAATTGGAGGTTGGAGAACCGGTGATATAGGAGGCGGTCCGCATATTGGGGATGGCCGAGGCCGGGGAGTATACCACCGGCGTACCCGGGCTGATCAGCTGTGCCAAGGTCAGGCCGGCCAGGATTTCCGCATTCTGGAGCACCACCGTGCCCATAGGATCCACGGGGCTGGTCACCCCTGCCATGGCACATGTCAGCACCATGACGGGCTGGCGTAATTTAGCATAGGCCAGCAGGGTCTCGCAGGGGATCTCGTCAAACTGAAGGGGGCTCAAGGGGTTTAGAGAAACGGCAATACGATGGCTGTCAAACACGGAATCATCATCAAGATCCGCCCCCAGCGAAAGACGGACCATATCAAACATCCGGCCCACTTCCTCCCTGTTGCCCACATAGCCGAACAGGGGTTTGTCCGAGTGCCTGAGCAGCTGGCGGAAGATATCAAGATACCGCAGGGGATGGGTGATGTCCGCCGGTTCCACCGGAATCTGTCCCACGATGGAACAGGTGCTGCTCTGTTGGGCCAGTTTATAAAGATTGATCAGATCTTCCTTGGTACCCAGGCGGCGTCCCAGATCCATGTCTTGGATATAGATGGGGCCGTTGTTGTGGCTGACATGGAGACCTTCCTGATGGGTGCCCAGGGTTATGGAACGGTCCGGATTCCGTGCTGTCCAGTCAAAATCCGAAGGCGTGGTTTCAATGGCCCTGTTGACCATCTCCTTGGGCATGAAAACGGTCTGGCCCTCAACCCGGGCCCCGTGCTCCTTGAAAATCCCGAGGCATTCCTCGGATTGAAATACAATACCCGTATTGGCGAGGATATCCAGAGATGCCTCGTGAAGCTGCGACAGGGTGTCCTTGTCCACCAGTCTGAAATGTGTTGCAATGCTCATTTTTTTTATTCCTTAAGCCTCGTTTATACAGCCATGTGTCCATGGCAATTTTTAAGTGCGTTACCCGATGTTGTGGGCTTAAGAAATATCAAGAAACATGCCATGGGGATGTGAATGATTTTTGTCTTTGAATTTGTTATGAAATCAGTAGGTTGAGTGTGGTATGGTCAGAGGCGAGTTTAATGGGGCGGTAACAGACCTGATACGAATATCAGATGTGTAAGGGGCACAGGTGTAATAGGTTTACACCTGTGGTGGGGATCAGCGAGAGCAGGGCACAGGGGAAACCTGCGGCATAGATTCTTCCTGGGGGATAATCCGGATGCTTACCCCTGAATTTTGAGGGTGAATCATCATCAGTTTTGCTTTGAATTTTTGTCCGCTGTTGTCTTTGAGTACATAGGCTCTTGTGGTATTACCTGTCAGAAGGGTTGCCATATTTTTCAGGGTCAGGGTTTTACCGCAGATTTTTTTCCAGATTACAAAGCGGCAGTTCCCGTTTTCAGGCCGCCAATTGGCACATCCCACCCCTTTTTTGCCTTCAATGATCTGCCCGCCGCAGACCGGGCAAATCTGGTCTGACAATTCGTTGCCAGGGGATGATGCCGGCTTTGATTT
>PIVQ01000022.1 GCA_003354055.1 Desulfobacteraceae bacterium
ATTGGTTTGAGGCAAAAGAAGATGAATTAGTGCAATATGCACTGCAGCACTTAGCAGAGCCCGAAAAAGCTAAGAGCTTGGCGGAAAGCGAGGGCTATCAGAGTCTTTCAAAGTCGAGTAAGAGCACAACAATTGAAAATGTCGAGAAAAAATTGAATTTTGTCTAGAGATTGAAAAAGCGAGATATTTCGCATAGCGTTTCAGGCAAATATGGGCTATCAGTCGCTTCTTGAATGTGCGATAATACAGGTATTAGGTTTTGTTACGGCCTCAGAAGGTCGTAACAGTGAGCGTAGAGCTTAAAATAAAGATAGGTTTACCCCATGGCTAGCATGATTGTACAAATTAGCGTGAGATCTTTCGAGGTTGCGCCTTTTCCTTCCCCACCAAAAACACCTTTGCCTTACGCTCGATTTGCGTCCGCATGTCTGGCTAAGTGCCGTGAAGTGGTTCGGGATGAGGGAATGTATATCAGCTTTCATGGGCGCTCTGTGCTTGGGTTTTGGAGTGGCACTAATGCCCCCTTTTTGTTGTCACTCTCAAAATCCATTTTCAATTCTTTTTTTGAAAAAAAGGCCAAAAAATACAGTTTTTTTCAAAAAAAATTAGCGTCCGAAATTTTTCAAAAAACGGACGCTCTCGCCTGGATGGCCTGCTATATCGAAAAAATGCAGGGAGCACTAGACGTGTTTTTTGCTCTTAACGTCTTGTGCTGCAAGGTATCTTGTATTTTTTTCTTGACATGGAGGAACTCAGGGCATATGATGGATTGAAAGGCTCAAGGGTTTTTTCAGATTCACACTGTGGACGAGTAAAAAATCTATGCCAAATGAATTAAGTTGCGCCCCCGCCACCCTCATTTTGTTTTCCGACAAAAGGTGGCGAAAGCAAACCAAATATTGCTACTATTCTAGCATATTTTTTCTTGTGTATCTAGGTTTCTAGAACTGGTGTGCGCAACTTGATTCTCCAACATTGAGGAGAAAAAAATGTTGTACACTACCAAAAAAAAACTGAAACGATTCGGTCGAAATTTCGACATGGGGCACGTTCGCTCGCCATTTGCAAAAGGAGCGGTGAGTGCACGTGAAAAAGAAGAGTTTGAGCTGCTGAGACAAGCTGTTGAGGCTTGCTACACAGGGATTGAATTTTCTTGGAAATCTATTTTTGCCTTGGATGTCAATACGGGCAAGCCAAATGAAAATGGGGGCAGGCTTCCGCCATTAATTCGGCGTGACCATCCACCCGCAACTTATGGGCAGCTAAGCCAAATGCATGCATCTATTCTTCGATGGTCTGAGGAGCGTGCAAATCGATGGTGGGGGAAAGGCCATGCAAATGGATCAATTAGCCTTCTTCTGCGTTTTTTGGTGCAAGAAGTTGATCACTTGTCGAGCCTGCCAGCGAAAGAAGATGCATTGAAGCGCGTTGAAGCACTTCATACTTTCCTTGCGCGACTGCTCAACGCTAACGGTTCTGATATTTTTGTGACCGAATACAGCGATGGAGAGGACAGCATCTATGAGCTTTTGCAAAATCTGCAAAAGCGTACGCCAGTTTTGGAAAAAGTGATCAAGGCTGAGATAGCGAAAGAAGCTATCCGAGACAAAATAGAGAGATTGAAGGCAGCGCGCCGACCTCTGCGAGTGCAGTTTTCAACCTATATTTTTCATAGCTTGGCCAATCATGAGTTTCTTCAAGCCAATGAGATTTCTAGCGATACTTTCGTTCCGTGCGATTCGCTGTATGAAAAGTTATTCAAATCTCGCCGCAATGTGTTGTTTCACCAAGTCCTGTATCAGGATGAGAACAATCGAGTAGCAGCGGGTCGCTCCTACGAGGTTGCCGAGACGCCAGATGGAAGGCTGCTAAATCAGGATGGGAGCGTGAACGCGGAATGGCTGATGCTGCTGAGCCAAGTAGAAGTTAGCGAGCCAGAGCCAGAACAAAAAGAAGGTGTCGAGCAAGGAAAGCCCAAGAAAAATGTTTTGCTGGGAAACAAACCTGGTTTTCCTGACGATATTTTTAAGGGAGACAAGGAATCTTTGAAAGAGATTGTTGAACTCTTCATCCGCCTCAACGGCCTGCTCGAAATTTTCGATGAATATAATCAAAAAATCGACACTCTTTCAGATGCTGCGGGCTACGGTGGAGACGCAACTGTTTTTGGTCGTTTACCAGAGTTTCTAAAGCGGACGCTTGAGGGTTCTAAGGTTCTGAATCTGAAGATACGGCAGACTATACAGGAGCTTGAGGAGGTAATCAAGGGAAATGCAGTGCTCAAAGCTTTGGACGATGATCGTAATCACAATTTCAAAAAGCACCATGACACTGCCAAAGAGGCTTTCAGAAAATTCAAGCAGCACCAGATCACCTATGAGAATGATCTAGATGATCTGCTGCGTCTTTTCAACGACTCAAATCGATGGTTTGACGAGCGCAAGGGCAGAATCTTGCGCAAGCTTTGTGATACGGTTCAAAATGAGAGGCAAAGCACCGAATATGTTAATGGCGCGCTTGGGCTGCAAGGTGATGAGCGAATTGAGTATGTCGATCATAATGAGCCACAAAATCTGTCTGAGGATCTAGAATTATTTCAGCAGGAAGAAAAAAAGAGGGGTGTAGTACTTTCTGAAGAAGAAGAAAAATATCCAAATGGTGTTGATGCTGATGTGCGGAGCGTGTCGAGCATTGAATCTGAAAATTTTCGGGGGCAGCTAGAGGAGCCTGCCCCTGGGGAGGCTCAATTTGAAATAGTTGATGTGATGCCTGCGAGTGACTGGAGCAAAGAGAAGCGTATTGATATCAAAGGAAAAGTTGCAAGTTTCGATCAGATGCTAGTTGATTTTTTTGGCGAGGCTCAGGATACAAGTGCTATTTTGAAAGATGTGCCAAGTGGCAGTAGTTGGTTTCGTGGCAGACAGGCTCGTTTTCTCTATTTGAACCGATTGGCAGGCAACCTTGGTGTCTGGCAGGGGCTCATACAGGAACTCAAAAAATTCCGAGAGGGTCTTGAGAGCTCTGGGCTGTATAGCTCGCGCCAATTGTGGGCAATCGTTGTCATATCAAATCAAATCAAAGAAGAAATTAGGCATATTGATGCTTGCAATCGGTCGTTGCATTTTTGGAATGGCCTGAGCAAAAGAAAGATGAATCTTTGGCGGAAGCGTTTTACTGCGTTAGAAAATGAATCTGCAGAAATTGAAAAGAAGGTTGAAAGTCGCTGTAGCTCCATTCTATGGAAAAAGGCGGATTCGGCCTTGAAGGCAGGCAATTTCGAGCAATTTTTTGAGACTGTCGACTATCTAGACATGCAGCAGGATGAATTGGCTGGATTTACTGCCTCTTTCTTTGGAGGAAGAAAGTTGTCCGAAAAAGCATGTAACACCATGCTAAAGCAAGCAAAAGCAAGCTTCTATTGTATTGCGTCTACGCGGTTTGCAATCGTTTGTGCGGATGGAGAAGACAATCTTGCGATGCCTTCAATGAGAAAAATGATGCGCCAATATTCAAGCGTATTGGAAGCTTTTGCGAAGGGAACCCCACGCCTAGCAAGACGTCTTGCTAATTTCTATTTTGAGTATCGGCGTGGAATGTATTTTAAGAAGGCAGTTCATTTTTTGGATATAGCTATTGTGCTCGGGGACAAAGAAGCACTGCATCTACTCTATGCGCGCTTAGACGTTAATGGCATAGGGAGGCCTGAACGCCGCGCACTTCTTGGTGTTCTCAACAACCGCAAGACATGCCGTACAAAGGATATTTTTGAGCTTGCTGAGATGGCGAAAGCCGATGGTAACAAGGAGAAAGAAATTGAGTACTTCCAAAAAGTTCTTGCATCAGACGATAAGACTTTTTTTAGTCGCGCCCAATGGGAGCTTGCCAATATTTATCTAGAAAAAGGCGATGAATCAAAGGTTGAGGAGGTTTTGCAGAATTTCAATTTCAGCCCCCCTGGATACGACAAACTCAATGATTGGTTGAAGGATGAAGATGCTGAACACGATCTTGAAGAGAAAGATATAGAACTTCTTGAAGTTGTTGCAAAAACAGATGTTGGTGCTGCAAGAAGGTTTACGCGTTTGTATTCAGCTTCCACACCTGGGGGGAAAAACACAGAAAAAAGCATGTTCTATCTGAAGAAAGCCATTGAACTCGGGGACGAGGAGTCTTTACAGGAAGCGTACGGGATTTTAGATAGGCGTCCTCAAAGGGCTGAGGATTTTTTTGAGTTGCTCAACTTTCTTTTTGAACAAGGCAAATGCAGAGCAACCGACATGTTTCGGCTCGCAGCATTGCACAAAGAGAAAGGAGCTTTTGCAAAAGCTGAAAATCTCCTAAATCTCCTAACTTGGAGATATGGAAGCCGATACAGCGATCATCATGCAGATCAGGCGTATCTAGAGCTTGCACGCGTCTATCTGTGCCAAAGAGATAACTGCCACGAGTCTAAGAGTGATCAAGATGATGAGGCAAAAAGTGACCAAGATGATGAGGAAGTTGATCGATATAGGGAGAAAGCTGATCAATGCTTGTCGGAAATTCGAGACTTGCCTCTGAAAGCCCTCGAAGATCTGAAGCGGGCTAGTACTACAAATCATGCAGAAAGGGCTTTATTTGAGATGCTTGCCGAGCATCATGGCGATGCTGCATACGCGCTAAGCCTTTCTGAAAAAGATAGCCAAAAGCGCAAATATTTTAGAGAGAAAGCATTTCTCCTTGGGAGCAAAGAAGCATTGTTTGCAGTCACAAAGGATTTTGGTTGCAATGGCTATATTTTTGAGGCGCGGGAGCTGGTGAAGTTATGTATGGATGAGAACAGCGGATTGAGCTTTGAAGATTTTAGGCAAAAGACAGAGTTTCAGAAAAAAATTATTTTTGCGAAATACTATTTTCGGAATGACGAAGAGGATAAAGCTTTTGCGCACCTTGAAAAAATTCATAACTGGAAAAAAACAGATTACTCGTGGATTATCTGTGCTGACGAGCTCGCTTTCAGGGAGTCTGATATTGTTCCCGACAGGGAAGATTTTTTGGTGTTACATTATTTTATCGATAACTCCTGCTTCAGAACGGGAAAATATAGAATTAGAGTGCTCAATCGAATTGCGACATACCCATTGGAAGCAAGGTGGGCAAGACGAAAAGCAGTTGAGCTAGGTTGTATTCCACATATTAATAAAGTTTTGGGGCATCTACTACAAGATATGAGTGCCCTTGTTTCTGCTGATGAAAGACAGGAAGTTGCTCTTTGGTTTTTCGACTATATTTTTCCAGATAGCCAAAATATGCTGCCAGCAGTGCTATCGAGATATGAGACGCTCTATAGGCTAGCAATGTTTCATGAGAAGGACGGGAGGTACGATAAAGTTGGTCGCTTACTTTACCAAATTAAAGGAAAGAAGATTAATGAAGATTTCTTGAAAATTTTGCGAGATGAATGTTCTGAGAAAACGGAGTGGATTCTAAGGGTTCTTTCCCATAAAAGTGAGAGTGTCAGCAGAATGCTTTTTGAAGAATATGCCCTTGGCAAAAAACTGAAATTTAGCATAAAAAAAGCCAGAAAATATTTTGAACGTTCTGAGGGGGTGGAGTGCTCGAATCTCTATTTTAGTGTTGTATTAGTCCGTCTGTATGTTTCAAAAAAAAGGTTCAAAGCAATACAAATTGTTTGGACTCCCGAACTAGATCAATGGTTCATCCGCTATCCGCGGCCAATCGACAAGGATTTTTTCCTGAATAAAGTGCAGTTTGCATTGCAAAGCAGCGACTATAAGGGGTTGGCTTCTTTGAGCAATATGCTTAATAACTGGATGAAACGTATCAGAAAAAAAACTACGTGGCACAAATCAGTCCGAGAGGCTGTGGATAGCGCACTCATTGATCTGGTGATGTCGAAAATCGATTTTGAAACGGACGAGCTAAGCATTGATGAAAAATTGAAGTTGTTTAATGGCTACAAGGATCGTTTTTTCAAAGGAAAATACGCCCCAATGTCTCCTTGCGGGAGATATTACGTCAACCTTAGCGACACGCTGTCTAAAGAGGATGCGGAAAGTATTCTAGGCATCTCCAAGAGTGAGGAGATCAAAGATGCCAAGCATCCTGCTAGTCCAAAGCCGTCTGCTGTATTTGTCGGGGAAAAAGCTGAGTTTCTTCCAGTAACAGCGGATATTGAAAAAATTATTGAGCAGGAAGAGTCTGTGAAAAAAATCTAATGTTAGAAAAATTGAAAATTATAGGTGTTTTTATGTTGGTGCTTTCGATGGCTGCTTGCCAAAGCCAGGAGCTTGAGGCTGAGCGGTTGTTCAGCCTTGAGCAACCGAAATGGGAGTCATCAAAAGTTGGAAAAGGCTATCCGCCACGGTGGATTGTCAAAAAAATTAATGTTTGTAAAAAAATTTAGGAGATTAGAAATGAAAATTTTAAAGAAAATGTATGCTCGGGTCTTTTGTTCTGGCGTGCTCTTGATGACTAATATTGCTTTTGCTGGAGACAAGGCTGCGGCTGGCAAAGACCTGTTTGCAGGGATTTTCAATGATATTTATACGACCCTAAAAGGGTCGTTCTCAACAGCTATCCTTGTCTTTGGCTTCATTAGTGCCATCGTGGGGTTTGCTTGCAGGAAAGGAGTGCCCGCTATTTGCACGTTTGTCGGCCTAGTCATTTTTTGGAATCTTGGCATTGCATACATAGGTATCTAGATGAATTCAGTTCGTATTCAGCAGCATTTGAAAAAAACGCTCATTCCTTTGGATGGGCTGGTTGTTTCATTGCTCACTTTTTTCATTGTTTGGCTTCTTCTTGGAAGAAGCGACAGCATTCTTTTCGGGATGGTTGCTGGTGCTTTGGCAGCCATTGGCTACAGCCGTTTGAAAAGTGGTAGCGATGGTTTCGCCTTGCTTCACGCAGTGTATTGGAATAGCCCGCACTTTGTTTGTCGGTTGCGGGCTGCCCCAGAAAGTTGTGAACGAATTTTGGAGAATTAATATGGAAACAAAATGGTTTCAAGAATCTTTGAAACAAGTTGAAGCGCAGCGAAATGGCTTCTTGATTTTATCTTTAGGCCTGCTTTTGCTCTGCTTTGTACTCTCTAGCATGCTGGCCACAGCTTGGAAAACCAAGCGTGTTTTTCTTGTGCCTCCGACACTAAGCCAGAAAGCCTGGGTTAGTGCTTCACAGTTCGATGCAACCTATATTCAAGACATGGCCGAATATTTCGCCATGATTAGGCTAAATGTTCAGCCTAAGAACACCAAGGCATATCGAGAATTGCTGTTGCGGTGGGTCGATGCAAAATCCTATGAGTCTTTTTCCCATGCTCTTGATACCGAAATCCGCGATATCTTAACTAGAGGCATTACTTCGGTTTTTTCTCTGAAAGGACGTGCAAAAGTTGATACATCGCATTTGAAAGCAATTGTTAGGGGCACTATCCAAAAAACCATTGCAGGCCAGCATCTGGATGCGAAAAAATCTAGCTGGCAACTGACTTTTGCTAATCAGGGCGGGAAGCTTCTGCTCAAAAAATTCAAGGAGATTCAACAATGAAAAGGCTCATCCTAGTCCTCATGTCTCTCGTTCTTTCCGCTTGCTCCACAATGTCTTCGACATTTGAGTGCCAAACAGGGCATTGCCAGGACGTACAAACAGTTAACCGCATGGTCAATCGTGGAGACTTTAACAGGGGCGAGGATTCTGGCAAGTTTTTGGGATGGGATGAACATGGCCAGGGGGCGCATTATGGCAATCTTCGTGTGCCAGAACGTGTGCTGCGCATATGGATTGCATCCTATTCAGATGAACAAAACAACTGGCATATGGCTCATACGCTCTACACAGTAGTAGAACATGGGGACTGGTCTCCAAATATCAAAAAGGAAAATGCTCATGCAGATTAAAAAAATTTTCATGCTGCAGCTTATCATGCTGCTTCCTCTTCTTTGTATTTACTGCATTGCGCTAGCATCAGGCTCAACAACGGCAATATTCGACAAAAACCAAGCTTCAGTTGTTGTGCCCAAAAAAGGTCTTGGGCATGTCCACATCAGAGATACTCGCATACAGAGCGTTCGAGGAAAAAGCAACTGTCTTAGAAGCCAGTTCGATAGATCGGCTGGCGATTGGTTCTTTCAGATACTGCCAGCTTGTGCAGCTCAACCATTTTCAGTCTTTTTGAAAACTGAAAATGGGCAGCATTTAGAGCTAAGACTAATTCCTACAGAAGGTGCACCGAGCAATATAGTTCTAGTTCAGAATGGCAATCGCTTGAAGGCTGCACATTGGGAAAAAAGCGGTCCATTTGAAGAGCGAATCATTAGTTTAGTGCGTGCGATGTGGCACAACAAAGCACCTGAAGGATTTCGATTGATCATGCCAGAAGGCATGCAGAAAAAGCCAGTGGGCACTTTTGGTTATCTCTATGAAAAATTTCGGATGGAAGGAGAGAAATTGGTTGGCACCATATATTTGCTTAAAAATCGAAAAAATCACCCTATCCAAATCAAGGAATATTTTTTTAGAGGGCGCAGAGTCCGTGCTGTTGCACTTGCAGATACTAAAATTCCAGCGCATGGGTCAACAACGGTACTGATCATCGAAGGGAGGCACTGAAATGCAAAAAATACTCGGACAAGTTGCTAAATTTTGTGGGGAAGAAGAGTTTGAAAAATTTCCAGGCCTGCAATCTGGGCTCAAAGAAACAATCCCATCTGAAAGTCTTGTACGACATAGGCCTTTAATTCAAGAGTTGCATTTTGTGTCCTGGAATGAAGAAACGGGGATTTTTCAAAACAAAAATTCGAGTGGTTTTGCTCTAGAAATCCATCCGCCGTCTTTTGTAGACTCTCAGTCTTTCGACAGTATCTGCACTTGGTTTTTGGCAGCACTGCCAGTGGATGTAGATTTTCAGTGGCTTTTGCACGCTTCTCCAGACATTAGCCCGTTTCTCAATACGTTTAGGGAGTTTCGTGGCAGAAGCAAAAATCCGACACATACACTTCTTGCGAAGAAGCGTACCGAGTTCCTCGCAAGCAAAACATGGGATTCGCTAGATCCTCTCTATCCATTGCTGCTGCGCAATTTTCGATTGTTTGCGGTTGTGTCGGTTGAGACCAGACTTTCAAAAAAAGTAGAGCTTCAATTTTTAGCAGAACGCCTCATGTCGGTGCTAAGAAGTGCACAGTTTCAGCCAAAATTGGTGTGTGCTACGGCACTTCTCAATCTTGTCCAAGAATGCATTCATCCTGGAAGCGAGACAAGGAATCAAGAGTGGCATCCTCGTGTGCCGTTGTTTGAACAAATGGCAGATGTTGCAAGCCGTCTAACAGTTCATCCGCACGAACTCTTGTCGGAGCGGATAGACACGGGCGAGATTCGTTCAATCCGTACATTTTCACCAAGAATGCTGCCCAGCGAATTCTCTCAAAGCTATGTGTCCGAACTCATCGGACAGATGTTTAGTCGAAATTTTCAATTACCATGTCCTGTTTGGGTCAGCTTAGCCATGCGAACAGCCAATCTAACTTCAAGTCGGCTGCATGCCAAGCGAAAAGTTTTATCGCTTAGGAGGCTTGCGGAGCAAGGATTGTCTCGATTTTTCCCTGCGATTCCAAGGCATCTTGAGGACTATGAGCATTTTGAGGCAGCACTGAATGCGGGCGACAAAGAATGCAAAGTGTTGATGCAGGTCGTTTTGGTTGCACCACAAGATTGTGCTGAAGATGCAGAAGCACGCATCAAATCCCTGTATAGCTCATTTGGTTTCAAACTTATTAAAAACAAGTATGTACAGTGCCCAAGTTGGCTTTCTATACTGCCATTTCGCAGCAGCGAGGGCGCGTTTCATGATGCCCGAATATTTGGCCAAACGCACTCCGCAACACTCAAACAAGCCATACATATTGCCCCACTATCTGGCGAATGGAAAGGAAATGGTGCAGGAGGATTAATTTTTGCAGGTCGAAAAGGGCAGGTAGCCACCTGGTGGCCATTCAATAGCCCTAGCAACTACAATATTTGTGTGGCTGGCACCTCGGGTTCTGGAAAATCTGTTTTGATTCAGGAGCTTGCCAGTTCTATTTTGGCTGCTGGGGGTCGTGTTTGGATCATAGATTCGGGGCGATCTTTTGAAAAACTGTGCAGCCTCATGTCTGGTACTTTCTTATCTTTTGAGGCTGGCAAAAAAATCAGTCTCAACCCTTTTTCTAATATTGAGAAGCTCGACTTTGAGCAGCAGGAATTGCTAAAAAGCCTAATTTGCGCGATGGCACGGCCAAACTGCTCAGTTTCGAGGGAGGAAGAAAACCGCATTGAGCAAGCAGTGTCTGCAGTATGGCAAGACAAGGGTGCTGACGCCTCCTTAGAAGACGTTGTAGTTTGGCTTTCGAGCCATGAAAACAAAGTTTGTCGGGATATTGGTTTGCTGCTATATCCATACGGGCCAGAGGGGAGGTATCGCGACTATTTTTCAGGTAAGAGCAACTGGAACGTGGACGATGCTTTTTTTCTCTTAGAGCTTCAAGAGCTACAAAATAGCCCCGAATTACAAAAGATGGTACTGCTAATGGTGATTTTTCGTATCTATAGTGCAATGTGTCTTGGCGACAAAAGCCAAGTGAAATGTTGCATTGTAGATGAGGCTCATGGCCTTCTAGACCAAGGAGCCGCCACCTTCATTGAGAAAGGATATCGGACAGCCCGAAAATACAATACATCATTTGTATCCATTTCGCAAAGCGTGTCAGATTTTAAAGCAAGCGCGACAGGAGAGGTGATTTGGGCAAATTCAGCACACAAGATCTGTTTCAAACAAACAGACTCTATTGTGGCAAAAATGCGCAAGGACGGAGATATTCAGGATTCGGATTTCATTCAAAAACTGCACAACACCTTGGAAAGCAGCCCCCTCTTTTCAGAGTTCATCATCCATAGCCCTGGTGGGGCGTCTATTCATAGGCTAATTCTAGACTCCTATTCACGACTGCTGTACTCCTCCAGCGCAGAGGATTTTGCTGCGGTTAAGGAGTTGATGGACAGAGGCTATAGCTGTGGGGATGCAATCGAATTAATTGTCGAAGGAGGCGAAAAAAATGTTAGATAAAAAACAAGAAAAAACGAAGCAGCCCGTATTCTCCAAAAAAAAGCAGTTCATTACGCCAGCTGTAGTTGCTCTGCTGGTTTTCTTGGCGTTAGTGGTGCTGCCAAGCCAAAAACCAATGCCAAAGAAGGAGGCTTCGCAAAAAAATGTTAGATGAAAAACAAGAAAAAAAGAAGCAGCCCGCATTCTCAAAAAAAATCAAAAAAAAACAGTTTGTTGCACTGGTTGTAGTCGTTGCGATGGTTTGCTTAGCGATAGGCGTACTGCCAAGCCACAAACCAACGCCAAAGAAGATGCCACAAAAAATAGAAGTTGTATCGATAGACCCCGCAGTGAAAAAAGATGAAGAGAATGTAGCCGTGGTGAAAAAAGTTGAAAAGAGTTTTGGTGATTTGCAATACGAAAACAAACAATTGCATGTCAAAGAGGATGCCAAGCTCGAATCGCTCCAAAAAACAGTTTTGGCACTCAAAGAGAGTCTCAAGAAACAGGCTGTACAATTGGCAGAAATTTCTGCACAGAAATTGAGAAAAATACCCCAAAACAAAAAGACTTCAAAACGAGACGAATCTGAGCAAATGAAAGTCTGGAAAGCAAATCTTTTGGCCAAAAAGGAGAAAAAGAAAAATATACGTACCACAAAAAACTATGTGCTTGGCGGAACTATCGCACGTGCTGTTGTTCTAGGTGGGGCAGATGTTGGCGCGGGAGTTCGAAGCCAAGCGAATCCAAATACTATGCTGCTACGCATATTGAATGATGGGGATATGCCGGGTCCTGCAAAAAGCCACTTAAAAAATTGCGTTGTTATCGCTTCTGTAAGTGGGGATATCTCAAGTGAGCGTGGTTTTGTCCGAGCTGAAAGTATTAATTGCAGTTGGCCAAATGGGCGCATTTTTGAAAAAAACATCAAGGCGGTTGTATTCGGCATCGATGGGAAAGAGGGTATACGCGGAAGGGCTGTTTTTCGCGAGGGAAGTATTCTCAAGCATGCGTTTTTGGCGGGAGCGATCGGAAGCATGTCTAAAGCTGCAGCCCAGACGATGACAACGCCGATTTCTCTGGCGGACGGATTTAGGAAAACTGTATTGCCAAAGGATGTTCTGAGTTTTGGAGCAGCACAAGGCACAGGGGACGCTATGAGCCAACTGGCTCAATATCACATCAAGAGGGCTGAAATGTATCACCCGATCATTCAGCTCAAGTCTGGTCAGCTCGTAGCAATCATATTTAAGCGTGGCTTTTCATTTGAGGAGGTGGATGATGTAGGGCGCAATGCTCTAGCCAACAGTTTCAAAATAGGTGGGGAGGCGACAAATGATGTTTAAGCATCTCATTATGGGGCTGAGCCTGCTTTTTTCAAGTCATCTTTGGGCTGTCACTTTTAAAGATTTGGGGGAAATTGGCACTGTTTTTGCAATAGCAGAAACAGATCCGCGCGATGCTCTGAAGAAAGCAAAAAGCCTATCGATTGAACACGTGAGCCCCTCATTTCGCAAAGATGAACCATTTCCGCTAAAAAAATCGAGGATGCTAACAAGAGGCTCAACGGTATACTACTACGAGACAAAATTTGAGTCTAGAGGAGATTCCAATGGCAAGCTTCTCGCAAAGAGTGGGCAAACCATTAATATCCTCAAGTCTGGCTTGCCATTTGAGCGCGTGCTCGTTTTCTATGATGCACGGGATGCTGAGCAGCTCAAAAATCTAAAAGCCCGCCTCAAATCAAAAATGATTGAGCGCGCTAATCTGAGAGTCATCCTAACTGGGGGTTCTGTCCAAGAGGCTCAAAAGGACTGGAATATTCCAGTCTTCGCAGACCAGCAAGGAAAAATAATTGAAAAGCTAGGCATTCATCATATGCCTGCAATTGTTGAGAGAGAAGCTGACCGCCTCAAAATCACTGAGATTGGGGAGGATGCAAATGAGCCTCAATAGAAAACATTTGCAATTAGCAGTGCATATTTTGCTTGCCTTGGCTGTAGGTTTTGCTATTTGCAACAGCTTGCCAGCCTCAGCCAGCAAGCTCTGCAAGGGTCGAATACTAAATCCAATTTCTGATGTAGATTGGGATGGACTATTTCCAATTACTATTGGGGGGTTGCTGAAATTTTCTGGTGAAAATCCTGACACTGAAAATCCTGGCTCGCCCGTCTGTATGTGTTCAAATGAAAATGGCCTTACGCCTGTGCGCATTGGCCTGTCTTTGGGCTATTGGGAGCCAATAGCTTTGATTGAAGTTGTTCGACATCCTGGATGTTTTCCAAGCTTGGGAGGCATTTCATTTCCTATTGGTTCGGGACAAGGCGGGAGCTGGAGAAATACCTTTGGCCGAGAGGGGCAAGCGAATTCTTTCTATCATGTCCACTATTATCCGTTTCCAGCCCTGTCGCTGTTGAATGCGGGTCTAGACGTAGCATGTATGTCTAGCAGCTTGAACCTGAGTTGGTTCTCTGAATTCGACCCCAGTTGGCGCGATGATCAATTGGCCATGATTCTTAATCCTGAGGCTGTTCTATTTGCTACTCCTGCAGCTCAAGCAGTTTGCGCAGCCGATGCGACTGCTGTATTGGTTAAAAAATTGCCTATCGACAAACTTTTTTGGTGCGCTGGAACCCAGGGTGGCATGTATCCGCTAGATGGATACACCAGAGGATTAGGGGGCATACGCTCAGCATTGCTTTTGGCTGAAAGAATGCTTTTCAAACTGCATCGAATGCATATGATGCAGGACTCCGTTGGCAGTGATGGTGTGGATTTGTGCCGTATGCATAGTTTGCCACTATTGCCCAAATCTCGCTATCGCCTACAGATGGTGTATCCAAAAAAACGTAAGGCCGAGCCAATTGGCCGATATACGGATAGTGCCTATGCGGGTGTTTTGCGACCAGACGGTGGAGAGGATTTTGTATTTCTAGTCTGGAGGAAAAGAAATTGTTGCGCTTTTTGAGAAAAAACTGCTTGGCGTTTATTTTGCTAGGTTTTGCTTGTGTTTCTAATGCTGCTAGCAGCCAACCACCAATTGTGTTTGTTTCGTTTTCTATGCCAGAGGCGAGCTTGCGCGCATTGAAAGTACAGTCTGAGGATGTTGGTGCGGTGCTCATATTTAGAGGATTCCATAGAAATTCTTTGAAAAGGACAGTTGCTGAGATCCAGCGCATTTTTGAGCTGAAAGCATCAGACAAAACAACAATACAAATTAATCCGCTACTTTTCTCAGAATACAACATTGAGCAGGTGCCCTGTGTAGTTCATGAAGCAAAGAAAATTTGTGGAAATGTCCCCCTGATAACTGCTTTAGAAAAAATCCAGGGAGGTTAGGCATGAAAATTTTAGCACCACTGACCCTTGGGTTGGTTCTTTGTTTTTTTGTGTCTGCTTTTGCAGAAGGAGCAGATTTTTTGCAAGAGCTTGAAAAGCTAGGACAAATGCCGATGGATGAGGCGGGCTTGGATGCGCTTCAAATTGCTGGCGAAAAAGCACTCAATGAGTGTGAGAGGGATGCTTGCGTAGCTGCAAAAAAGAAAGTGCTCAAAAGAGATGAAAAAACTGGCGAAGCACTGCCAATTGAGAGGCAAACTCAGATTTTTGACAAGGAGACCGTCCGTGCCTTGGAAAAGGCTCAGAAACAAGGAGAAAATGCAGATAGTTCAATACTGCAAAATATGCCAGATATCCCGCCTGCCAAAGAAGTTGAAAATAGGCCAGCGAATGAGGCGTTGACGCAGCTACTAGCTGCCAAAGGTGGTGCAAACACTGCTTTAGATGAGGAGACGGGCGAAACATTACTTTTTGTAGGACAATCGGCAGAGTGCTCAGAAGGTGGCGCAAATTTCCGAAATTGTTGCAAGAAAAAAGGCTGGGGACTCGACCTCTCATTGGCACATTGCAACAAGCAAGAAAAAGAACTAGGAGAGGCGCGCAGTCAAGGCCGAGCAATCCAAGTTGGTCGGTTCTGCGCACATCATAGTTTTCTAGGTTGCACTAGCCATCACGAAAGTTGGTGTATTTTCCCGTCCAAGCTGGCACGTATCATCCAGGAGCAAGGACGCTTGAAACAGCTTGGCATTTCTTTTGGACATGGCCACCACCCCGATTGTAGTGGTATTCGCCCAGACGACTATAAAGGCATCAATTTTTCTCAGATCGATCTAACAGCAGCCTTTTCAGAAACAAGTGATATGTTTCCCCAATTGGATTCGATGCAATCCAATTTTGTTACTGAAATTGGAAAAAAAGCTAGGGAGGAGGAGCGTTGAAAAAATATACTTTCTTGCTAGCCCTCTTTCTTTTGAGTAGCTCAACAGTATTTGCTGCCGATTGGTGCGAGCGCAACAGCCACGGCTTTTGTGCTCATGGTTGGCTTTGGTACGATGATACAGCAGAAAAAAAGGAACAAGAAATCTCAGAGGGGGTGCTGTTTGGCACCAGTTCAGACCCAGTGGTACGCTTGAAGACCTTCAAGTCTAACTACTTTCGCTTGAAGGCACACGCACTAACAGATCCTACAAGAAAAAATGTTTTGAATTTCATTCGTGCGCAAAAAGTGGCGACTAGCTTAAGTTCAAAATTTAGTTCCATTTGGATGGCCTTGTACGCTCGCCATCCTGAATTGAAAGATCCGACACTGCCAGATGGACGCTCTGAGCACGACAAGCTAGCTTCCCAAAAAATATTTGAAAAAAAAGTTGCTGCAGCAAAACGCTATTTTGCTGATAGACACCATTCGCTTGCCTTTTTCTATAGGGCTTCTTGTCCGCATTGCAAAAAAATGGCATCAAAAATCAAAGCTTTTGTCCAAGAAATGGGCGCAAATTTTGTTGCCATTAGCTTGGACGGCAAGATTCTTCCAGAGTTTCCTGAAAGTATCATCGATCAAGAAATTGCTGCGTTTGAAGCCAAGAAACTCAAGCTACAAAGTGTTCCTGCCGTTGTGGTCTATGAGGGCAATCAGAATGGCGTTGTCCTATCAACTGGCGAAATTAGCAGAAAAGGCTTAGTTGAGCAGCTCTACTATTTGGGGTGGCAGAAATGAGAATTTGGCTACTCTCCTTGTTGTTCGTGTCGTTTGTTGCACAGGCTATTGATCTGAACCCCTTCAATAATCTAAATATTTCAGAGCCAACTGCTATCCAAAACCAAGAGGCTGGCATCCTATCGGGCGGGAGCATCATTGCGCGCAACTCAGTCAAAAACATTAATCCAATGCACATCACAACCCCTCATGTTGGTGCGGGTTGCGGGGGAATCGATATTGTTAGTGGCGGGATATCATTCATCAAGTTGGAGAAACTCAAAGAAACGATGCAGAGCATTTTGAATGATCTGCCAGGCGTTGCCTTCAAAATTGGACTAGATACTTTGACACCAATGATGGGGAATGTTGTGTCTGAGTTTTCTAGCTTGGCTCAAAAATTCAACCAATTTCAGATTAATAGCTGCCAGGTTGCAACGCAGCTAGCCGATTCTGTCGCTGGAAAAATGAAAGAGGCCTATTATTCAAATTGTGTAGATACAGCTTTAAGCTCGGGGAATGCTAGCAGCCGAGTAGAGGCTATGCGCTATTGCCAAAATAGCGGAAATGCAGAGAAAGATAAGGATAGAGAGAACAAAAAAAAGAACCTCAAAGACTTCAGTGGCAATGTCGCCTGGAAAACTATCAAAGATACAACCGCAGGTGCAGACCTCAAGCGTATTATGCTGTCTCTTTCAGGAACAATAATTATTCCAAATAGCCCAGAAGAGGAGTCCAAAATCTACCCACCACTGGCACAAAAAATTGAGTTTCTTGAGAAGTTGTTGAATGGGGGGAGTGTTGGGCTCTACAAATGTGTAGACGACAATTGCCTACGAATGGTAGAGGAATCAACAACTATAGAAGGGCTAGTGCCCTACGTGAGAACAGCTATATACAACATGCTGGATAGCATCAAAAAAGATGAGGAGCTCAAGGAAGACTCAAAACAAATCATAGGGGCAGATTCTAGCCCCATCCTTTCCTTGGCAGAAACCTCATTTACAGCAGATGGCAGGGCTGCAACAGCCTTCATGCTCAACAACTACAAAGAATTTCTTGCTTTTCGCATTTTAGCTCGATATTTGGACGAGCTATCGACTCGCATCAGCACAGACATTGGAAAAGATATCTATCTTCCCAAAGATGTCAAAACTCAAATGAAAGAAAATCTAGCATCAGTTCGCAAGCTGCTTGCTTCGGAGTACAAAAAAATGCGCGTCAATTTCAACATGGCGCAGGATGCAGCACAACTAATCCGCTTCAAAGAAGAGCGTATGCGGATGGCGACTGCACAACTTTTGAAACAAATGGGAGGAATTTGAAATGAATTTTGAAGTAACAACATTTGGTGGGGGCTATCCAATCTTTGAGATTTTCAACGGGATTGCCATTATTGCAAAGGGCGCCAGTTTCATGACTTTGCTGAAAATCATGGGAGGCGTTGGACTGGTTTGTTTCTGTGTCATGGCAAGCATGGGTAGGCGTATCTCCCTTCCAATCAAACACATTTTGGTCTATGCCTTCATTCTAAATATCGTGATTTTGAAAACAGCAACAGTTCTAATCACGGATAAAATTAGTGGGGACAGCTATACAATAGACAATGTGCCAATTGGTATTGCAGCAATTGCAGGCATAACTTCAACAATTGGAACAAAACTGGCTACATTGTTTGAGGACGTATTTCATCTTCCTGATGATATGGCCTATACAAAGACTGGCATGGTTTTCGGTGCACAAGTTTGGAAGTCTCTGCATACCATGAAAATACAGAATCCAGCCTTGATTGCGAATTTGAATGCCTTTGCGAACCATTGCATCCTGATTGATACAGGATTAAATCGCTTCACACACAATCGATACAGCTTGGCTGATCTTCGCGCAAGCAAAGATATGTGGAGTCTTCTCAAGGCCAAAAGCAGTAAACACATCATTCGCTTCAACTATAGTTCAGATGGGAGCACTCAGACAAAGGATGCCCAAAATTCGGGAACTATGACGTGTTCCAAAGGGGCAGAACAACTAGAAAAAGATGTTGTCTCTGAGCTGCCAATAACTATAGAAAATTTAGCGCAACAGCTTGGCATGCCACTTCATACACTCAAAACATCGAGCGGCACAAATGTCACAACTATTGCTGACGCCGCTGCCAAAGCCCAAATTGTAGGGGTGCTTTCTTCAACTTTTTCAACAATGCAGGGTATCGCCTCAGACGCAGAAAAAACGTTGCGAAATGCCATGACCTGGAGTGCTTTGTTGGATGCTACCGCTAGCCCAGGTATGAACTATGGCTTTGCCAAGGCAATGATCAGCAAAAGCACCAACAATTGGATTACCAGCCGTTTGGCTGGTTATTGGTTGCCGCTCACTCGGGATTGCTTTTGTGGTTTGCTTTATGCCTCATTTCTAATAGTTGTTATTCTGGCATTGACTCCATTTGGACGAGGTATTTTTGTCCACTATATTGAGTCCCTCGTATGGCTACAGCTCTGGCCACTATGCTTTGTTATTCTAAATTTTTTCGCGTCTAGTTGCATGGCACGCTTGGGGGTCGCTTCTGTTGGTACTTCTGGAGGGATTTCGGCTGCGGGGATCGGGCATATGGGATCTGTCGGCTCAATGATTGCGGGCTTAGCTGGCTATTTGTCGCTGTCTGTGCCATTTTTAGCGCGGGGTCTCATGAAGGGCATGATGGGGACTTTCACGCAGATTGCGCAATCTATCGGTGGCGCAACACAAAGCGCGATCATGTATGCTGCAAATGAAGTTGCAAGTGGAAACCTTTCGGTTGGAAATGCTTCGTTGTTCTCTCAAGCTGCAAATAATCTAAATTCAAACAATCTCAATACTGGCTCAAATATACATATGGGGGGTGGGATGTACAATTTTGGGTCTCCCTCAACTGCAAGTTTTGACGCTGGGGGTGGTTTGAATATCCTCACGGTTGCTCAGTCACACATGCCAGGGAGTATTGGCCACAGTGAGACAATTAACCAGCGTTTCAGCGAACTATCAGCAAGCGAGACCCGAGCATCTGAAGAAAATAGTCTTGCCATTGCTCAGAATATGCGCCAAGTCATGGCTAATAGCCATGAGTTGAATAGTGCCGCCCATGAAGGTGGTTCAACAACCGAAAGCTGGACAACAGCCAAAAGCGCGCGCTGGGTCGAAGAAGAACACCAAATCGATA
This sequence comes from Desulfobacteraceae bacterium, assembly GCA_003354055.1. Next base: position 19,306 of record PIVQ01000022.1, read on the forward strand.
ATATTATCAAACACATCTCCGAAAAAAATAACGTTAGTAGAGAAAGTGCCCATGAACTTTTTTTTAAAGTGGTTGCAGAGGGGCATACACCAGACTTGAAAAAATTTGGCATTTATAAAGTTGGGGCAGAAGGTGGCTACAACTGGCACGGCAAGTCGCTGGACACTGACAGTGTTGAAAAGCTTCTTGAATTCTCAAGAACAAACACGATTCAAAATCTGGTAGAAGATGCAAAACAATATTCTCATGATGTTGCAGAACATGCCGATTCTGGCCACACAAAATCTTTGGCAGACGACATGTCTTCAAGGCTTGAAAATACTGCTGAGCTAGACAAACAACGTTCAGAACATCTTTCAAAAGCAAAAAGCTATAACCAGCAAGCCGAAGTCCATAAGGATGATACCTTGACGTACCATGTCGACGATACTGATGATTTTATTCAGAAATATGATGAAGAGCATCCAAAGCAGCAGTTTGAAACACTTTCACGAAAAGAACAAACAGCAGCAATGGCAGCATATGCAGCTGAAACAGGCAAAAATTTCTATCAGGATGGACAAGCCCACGTTGGGACAGGGCAGCAGGTTGTCGACAGCTATCAAGCAAAGAGCAGAGCCCTGGGGAATGAAGGAAAAAACATAGTTGAAAATGAAAACAAAAAATCTAATGAGAATATTTTTAGAAATGCTGGGGATCTAGCCAAAAAACCAGCACCAGGTCGGCCAAGCGTCAAGGACGTTGTCGAAAACAAAATAAACGATACATCCAAATATTTGGAGGGTGTCCGACAAAACATAAGCACAGAAGGAAAAGTATTAGCCAAAAAAGCTGCCAAGAAACCCCGAGTATGGAAATCCCTCCATATAAAGGAGGGGCTAAATAAGAAACTTCATCCAGATTCTTTATTTAAAGAGGGAAAAGATGAAAAAAAATAATCAGCGCATATATATGGAGCTTGAGGGGTTGGACATTCTCGAAGAAATGGAAGACCCAGAACTGCTATTGCTAGAGCTTGAAGAATGCGAAGAGCTCGAAGAGCCGCTGTATCTACGCCTGTTCACCTCGTCTAGAGCTGATGCTGCTTCAGATTTAGACATGCCCCTTTTGAGGGCTTCTGCAACAAATTTTTTATCAAAAGCTCGGGAATGCAAAAATATTGCGATGAAGAAGACTATGACACTGCTAATGATAAAAAATGTACAGGCATCAAACATGCCAAATAGTTGGCCCAACAAACCCACTGGTATGCAAGACACTGGAAGCCCCAACAAGAGCAGAAACGCTTTTGGAGTGAGGATTTTGTCTGTTGCACGCTCAATCTCTCGAAGTCTTTTTGATTTTTTTTCTGCTATTTTTTCTAGCTCTGTACTTAGAGCAAGTGCAAGCTCTTCAAGTTCTTTGGGGTCTTTTTTTTCCATGATTTTTTCCCTAAATATGCGCCATCCCAATTCTCTAATTCTAACACACCACAACAGCTTTAACCACTTTTTTCACAAAAAAACAGGAGTTTGAAAATGTATAGAAGAAGTAATTCAATTGCCAACACCTCCCAATTAATTTCTCATAGATTTCGTATGTTCATGAAGCCTCTAAAGCATATGCTTGTGTGCTTTTTTCTGGTTTGGCTCGCCTTCAACTTCTACTTCTTGAAAGGCATGCTACACATGTCCGACCTGAGATGGATTCCCGACATGATTTTTGGGCATATTTTCTATGCTATAGACCAGCTCAAACTGGGGCTTATAGGTGGGCATGAGAGATACGACTTTCCTTTGATCATGTGGCATGGCAGCACAACAGACTTTGAGCACATTTTTTGGTTGCGCCGTATCTACGTGGAGAACATCACCAATTTTTTCCACCATGAATTTCTTTTTGCAACCAAGGTTGCTGCAGCAACACCCTTTTGCATCTATATTCTCTACAAGCTCTGTGGTATCAGAATGAACCGCAAAAAAATAGTTGATGGTCGGCCTCTTCTTTCTGGTTGGAGGCTTGGGCTCTTTCGAAAAAAGCTAAGGTTTGCAGCCTGGATCAGGAGCATTCCAACTATCCGCCTGGGAAAAGGAAAAGCCAGCATCAAATTGCCAAAAAACTGGCTAACGCGGCATCTATTGCTTGTTGGACAAAGCGGGTCTGGAAAAACAACTGCACTAGTTCAGCTGCTCGACCAGTTGAAAGCCAAGGGCGACAGGGTAGTCATCATCGACAAAGGATGTATTTTGTTGCCACGCTATTTTTCTGAGAAAAAAGATATCCTCATTAATCCGTTTGATTCAAGGTCTGAAAGTTGGCACCCGTGGGCAGATGCCAAAACGGAAGCTGATTTTGCTGCTTTAGCAACCAGCATGATTCCAGTCAAAAACCAACAATCTAGCAATAGCATCTTTTTCGATACAGCAGCCCGCTCGCTCTTAAAATCTATGCTGATCATCATGTCCCGAGAAGGTAACCACTCTGTAGCAGAGCTACGTAGACGGCTGAGTGGAATGCCAGCTAGCGAGCTAGAAGCAATGCTAGAAAATGCCGATATGAGTGCTGCACGCATGAGTGGCGACATGAAAGGAACGCGAGAAAATATATTGGCAACGCTGGAAAATCATTTGGAAATATTCGCTGCTTTGCCCGATGTTGCAGAAAACAAAAACGTGTTTTCTTTCAAGAAGTGGCTACATAGCGATACTGATAGTTGGCTTTTCATTGGGACAAATGCCTCAAATCATGACTCAGTTCGTGCTCTTGTCTCCCTGCAAACAGACATCCTCTTAAAGGAAATGCTTAACCTAAAGCCAGATACAGGCGAACAAATTTGGTTCATTATCGATGAGTTGCCCTCATTGAATTTTTTGCCTTCCCTGCTTGGTGGCATCGAACAAATCCGAAAATATGGTGGCTCATTTGTACTCGGCACTCAAAGCTATGCTTCCCTATTTTCCATCTATGGGCAGCATGGAGCAGCAGCCATCCTGGAAAATATTAGCTCCGCTCTTTTCTTTCGCTGTCGTAGCGACACAGCAAAATATGCTAGCCGAGAATTCGGCAAGTATTCTATTCAGACTAGCACAAGCAGTTCGACAATTTCAGCTAATGATAATCGAGATAGCAGCTCCTACCACCAAAATGTCAGGGTTGAAGACGTCTTGAGCCCAAGCAAGGTAATGGATCTTCCGATAGGCTCTGCTGCCTTCTTTAGCTCAGGATGGACTGGCAAAAAATATTGGAGAATCAGAATGTGTCTGAAATTCCCAATGTTCAAAAAGAAAGAAATCGCACCCGCATTTCTCAAGAGTGATAGTGTCGATCAGCCAATTCGAGCTATAGATGCTGCTAAAACAGAACAGATATTGTTGGAGACTGATGCAGGTTTGGATGCCCCAACAGAAGTGCCGACAGAAAAGGCAGAGGTATCGACAGAAAAGATAGAAGCATCGAGAGAAACGGCAGAAGTGTCGACCGAAATAGCGGAAGAAGTAGTGCCAAATTCTGTCAATGCCGCGCCAGTTATAGAGATTCAATCTGCTTGGGACGCAGTCCCTGGAGAAAAAAACAAGATTGCACAGGATGCCGAATAAATGTTGTCCATAGTTTCTTTGAAAGGAGGCAGCGGGAGCTGCTCAAGCTATTATTCCGCCATGTACTACAGTGCGGGCAACATTGTTCAGCCTCAGTTCCATGGCAAAGCATCTGAAGCAATGGGGGTCGAAGAATTTTCAGAAGAGGCTTTGGTTGCATTTCTTGAGGGAAGATTGCCAGATGGCACGCAGGTTGGAAAAATACACGACGGGAAAATCTTGCACCGCATGGGTTTCGATTTGACCTTGGCTGCACCCAAGTCAGTGTCCATCATGAGTGTTTTGGACGAGAGGCTTCAAACCGCAATGCACGATGCCGTGCAGGATACTATGCGCTTCATCGAAAAAAGTTTTGCCCAAGCCAGGCTAACAAAAAATGGAGAGACGAAATATATTCATACAAAAAACCTCATTTGGTCTACTTTTCTTGAGCATACGAGCAGGAATGGAGACCCTCATCTGCATGCCCACAACTTGATTTTCAACTTGACACAAGTTGGGGGTGGCAAGTGGCGTTCGCTTGCTTCTGCTATGGCGCAGTATGGCCAAGGGAAAATGGATGTCCAAGGATTTGTGGAAAGTCTCCGAAGTTTGAAAATTGAAATCAGCCGATATTTTGGTGCTGCGCTAGCACACAAAGTTGTGCAGCTTGGCTACCAAATCGATGTTCAGCATTCAAAAGATTTCAGAGAAAGTGGGCTTTGGGAGCTTCGAGGTATGCCAAAAAATATCATGACCCATTTTTCTTCAAGAAAAGAAGAGATGAAAAAATTTGGAAATGAAAAAGGTGGCTCAATAGCTCAGGAACGAAGCCGAAAAAGCAAAGAGAGCTACAGCCCTGAGTCTTTGGCGGAGAGGGTCGCCCTATTCAAAGAAGAGATAGAGTCCTCTATTGAGGCTATCAAGCAAGAAAGAACGCCAACAACCGAAGGCATTGTACTAGCAAAAAAAGCAATTGGTTGCGCTCTTGAATCACTGAGCGAACGGCAAAGCGTCTTTTCAATTAGCGACATTCAAGGAACTGCAAGTCTTTTCCTTGTCGGCCAATGGAGTCCTGCTTGCCTGGATGATGCGATGAAAGAAATGATTAATGAAGGGGAGTTGGTTGCCCAAGGAAAAAAACATGGCCAATATTTTTTTTCAACCAAAGTGAGCATTGAACTGGATGCCCAAAGGCTGAAAAATGCCAAAACTAAACAAATCGATGGCACAACTTTCAAAGAAAAACTTGGCGCAATCCCAAGTTGTATCGAAGCAAAAAAAATATTGGCACCATTTGCAGAGAGTGCAAATCAGTCTGTTTTTGTACTTGATGCACGTTATCGAAAACGTAGGGCAGGTTTTCTTCGAGAAATCGCGCTTGCATCTCGCAGATTCGGCAAGGTGGTTTTCCTGGCATCTGAAACACAAAAAAAATCGCTTGAAAAAAATTTGGCTAGCACTCAGATGCAGTGGCGAGGTGAAAATACACGAGAGACCCTACGCCTTGCAGGACGCAATCTTTTGTCTATGGCTGTCGAAAATAAATGGCACGTATATACAATTGGCACAGCTTTGCACAATACCAGCCTCATCGAAGAGGCTAGCACTATCATTGTAGACGGTGCTGAAAAACTGTCTGACAGCCAATATGATCGACTCAAAGCGGTTGCAGATGCGCGTGGCATACCACTTTTTCTTTCTGGAGACATGAGAAACGCAGGGTCGCGAACCAGTATCATGCAAAAACTTGTAGACAATGGTGCGCCTACCGCCCATGATGGGGCTTCGACTGCTCCTAGAACTCATCTGGGGAAAGTATTGAGTGCGCTCTACAGGGATCAGCCACAACAGGCCATCTCCCTGTTGAAAAAAAATATCCATGGTAGTCCCGACTTTGAACAAAAGGCAATTGCCTATTTTGTAGCCTCTATCCTCGCAAACAAAAAAGCTGAGCTTGTCGCCAATTCAAAAAATGACCTGCTTCGACTAACCGATATGGCACGCAATGCCCTGCGCGATGCTGGCAAGTTGAAAAATGGCGCGCCAATGGCAAGGCTTGTTCAAAAATATATCCCCAAAAAAGAACGTGGCCTTGCAGTACACTACGAAAATTCAAAAGTTAGAATTTTCTCAAAAAACCCAAATATTGGAGGAGGTTTTTATGATGTTTTGGGGGTGGATTCAAAACAAAACACAATCTTGATTGGGGTTGGGGACGAGAAATTGGAGTTGAGACTTTCTGTGCTCTCAGATTGTGGGATATCGCTTAGCGTTTTCGAGCAGAAGGATTTGTTTGTTGAGGAGGGCGATCGCATTCAGTTTCGCGCCAACATCAAAAAAAAGGGCATTTGTTCTGGCGATATCTTTCAAATTAATTCAATTTCTGATGAACAAATATGCCTTCACTCCAGCGATGGCGAAATAATTGAGCTAGAAAAAGACAATCCTGCGCACCAGATATGGAACATGGCCTGGGTTCGGTTGCCAATGCAACAAGGCCAAAAGGATGCTGAACAAACTATTAGCATTCAGCGTGCCGACACAACGTGCCACCAAGGAAATCTGCTGCAAATTTTGAAATCTGCAGAAAAAGGCAAGCTAGATATTTTCACAGAAAATGCATGCCTGCATGGCCAAAAAATAGCAGGACATTTCGATCCATCTGCAAATTTGGAAGAAAAAACCAAAAAAATTCTGATCAAAACAGAAGAATCGCTACGCCAATCCATTTTCCCCTGCAAACTCGATGCAGATCAAGCCGAAGGTGTTGTGCAAGATACGATTAATGCAGTTTTTGAGAAAGAAGTTATAGCCAATCCGTTGGCAATGCTCAGAACAGCTTTGGGGAAAGCGATGGGATCTGTGCCCCCAGATGCCCTCATGGGAAAGATTGAATCATCCTATATGTCTAATTTTGAATCCACAAAAATGCCTGGAGCACTGAACTATAGGAAGCTAGAGTTGAAGCGTATCGACAGTGATACAAAAAATGCTGATGGTGAGCCAGTTGAACGGTTTGCGCTGTCTCTCCAGGAGACTTCTGGTATCAATTTGGCCAGAAAAATCAAAGAAGATTGCCAATTGCTGGGTATCAAAAATTTTGTTTCTTGGGATGCGAATAGAAAGCTTTGCATACTAGAATTGAAAGCGCGTGAGGACGGAAAGCCTTTGGCAATTGTAGACGCCAGGGGAATGATGCCAGACAAATCGCCTAGAGGCTTTTCACTCAAGGCACAAAAGAAAATAGAAACCGCAGCATTAGCATGTGCAAAAAAAGCGAGCGTAGAAGCACAGGAAAAATCGACCTCTAAGACTATAGAAAATGCATCACAAGAAGGCTATAGCGAGGAGCAGCGTGTAGCAATACACGCCTTGGTGCATAGCAAAGACAAAATAGCGGTGTTGCAAGGCAGGGCTGGAACTGGAAAAACAAGGCTGCTCTCGGAAGTTGCTAGACAATTAGCAGAAAAGGGATGCCCTGCTCTAGCTATTGCACCAACACACGCAGCGGTTCAAGAGCTCAAAAAAGGCGACATACAGAGCATGACGGTCGCTGCATTCTTGCTGGCTGACAGCCCAAAAAACTCGACAATAATTGTCGATGAAGCATCCATGTTGGATACCGAAACAGCCAAAGCAGTATTAGAAAAAGCACCAGACAGCCGATTGATTTTTGTTGGAGATACCAACCAATTTAGCTCGATCGGCTGGGGAAATTTTTTTAGCATGCTCCAAAAAGAAGGCCAAGCGATCACACACCATTTGGTTGATATGCAACGCCAAAAAACAGAGCACTTGAAACAAGCTGCCATCCTTCTATACCAAGAAAAAGGTATTGAAGCACTAGAAGTTCTTGAGAAAAACGGTGCGGTTTTGGAATCCAAGGGCAATGCGCAGGAACAGGCTGAACAAATAGCAGCACATCTTTTCGAGCGTTCCAAGGATGAGCGCGACAAAACACTAGTGACCGCCTCGCTCAATGAGCATCGCGTTATGCTCAATGATGCTATTCGAGCACAAAGAATCGTGTGCGGGGAAGTTGAAAAAACAGGAATACAAGCAACTGTTTTGGTTGCAAAACATATTGGAGAGGCTGAAAGTGACAAACACAACGCGCGCTACTATAGTGATGGGGATATTGTACGTTTTAGCCGTGGTGGTGCTGGTGAAACCTCTGAGTACCACAAAGTGGTGGGCAAAGATGTTGAAAAAAATACCTTGCATCTGGCTGCAGAAAATGGCAAAAATTTGGCAATCGATTTGGCGCGCATTTCCAAAGAACAAACACCCGAAGTCTATCAAGAAGAAAAACGAGAGTTTGCCGTAGGCGATCGAATCATTTACACACGAAGCGAAAAAAATATGGGTCGAACTGGTGCAAGCTACGCCACAATCCAATCCATTCTCAATGATGGGAAAACTATCATGGTCGTTGCTTGTGAAGGAGCAGAAAACGGATGGAAACCAAGTGGAAAATTTTCTTTGTTGGACACCCGTGATTGCTCCAACCAGAATATTGAACACGCATACGCTGTCACTGGCCACAAATCCCAAGGCCAAACTGTCGACCATATCCTGTCCTGGATACCATCTGATTCCAGGCTGAGCACACTAAAAAGTGTCTTGATATCTGGCACAAGGGCAAAATTTGGAGCTGAGATTGCGACTGAAAATCCCGCTTTGCTGAAAGCAAATATCATTAATCCTGGCAGAAACTTGGCAGTCGGCGATCTCGCAGAGCAAAAACAAGCTAACGCCAAACAACTATGGGGGCGAAATATAGCAGAAGAAGCAGAGAAGCCCAAACAAAGCAAAAGCATATCGCACGAAAAGCCAGCACTAATCGACATTGCTGCGCTCAAATCCTCGCTCAATGCTCAAGCTGAAAAAATCGCGTCCCAGTTGCCACTTGGCACGCTGAAGCGAAAACAAGGACACGAGCTATACTTTAGCGAAAGCGGGAAAGGAAACGGTAGCCTAGCAATTAATATCAAGGACGGCACGTGGTTCGATCATCAGCTTGGGAAAGGTGGTGGTATGCTCGACCTCATTGAGCACGCAACAGGTATGAAGGATTTCAAACAACTTTGTTCGTATGCTGCAGGTATGATTGGCAGTTCACCTGAGACGCTAGAAAAAACCAAACAACTTCCAAAAAAACAGCAAGAAAAAAAACAAGGCTTCTCCCTGGAAGAGAAAAAGCGAATTGCTTTTGCTCAAAAAATAGCAGGAGATACAAAGCCTATAGAAGGCACTCTAGCTGAAAAATACCTTGTTGAGCACCGAAAGATCAACTGTGAGAAATGGCCAGAAAGCGTACGGTTTCACCCCATGTTCTATTCTGGAATCAACAAAAAAATTGGCCCTGCTCTCGTTGTACTGGCAACTAACGAAAAAGGAGAGGTGCAGGCTATCCAAGCAACTTTCTTGGACAGAAAAACTGCCGAAAAAGCAACTAATCTCAAAACTAGCAAACAAACTTTTGGTATTCTCAAAGGCGCTTCCGTCTCACTTGGCAGGACTGATGAGCTTGATCAAACAGTGAAGCAAAGTGCTATCGCTGAGGGCTTGGAGACTGGCCTGAGTGCATTCATGGCCTGTCCAAAAACTAATATAGAAGTTTCACTTGGAAAATCGAATATGCGGAATGTTTCAACGCAAAAACTAGCAGAACACCTGCTGATTCTTAATGATCATGATGAGGATGGAGATGATGGCAGAGGCCGAACTGAAATGAAAATGCTGGCAGAAAAATACAGCACTCTTGGCAAAAAAGTATCATTTGTGAGGCCACGCACGCCTGGGCACGACTTCAATGATGTGCTCAAAGAGCATGGTGTAGAAGAAATCCAGCGCACTATAGATGAGGATTCGCATGATGCTGGAGAGCATCAGCAAGAAGAACAGCTAGAGATGCGCAGGCAGAACGCGCGAAGGATGCGGGTAGTGCAACAGATGCAAATGCATGTCTAAAGACACTTTGGATGATGCTCAAATGAAAAAAACTAAAAACTAATCAAAATTCATGATAAACACTAGTATTTTTCCAAAAATCATGT
>PIVQ01000023.1 GCA_003354055.1 Desulfobacteraceae bacterium
AGCCCTGAATCCCCCCGGAACCCTGATATATTATTGATGGCGCTGATAAAGGCATCCTGGACAATCTCCCGGCTCTCTTCATGGTCCATGGTGATCCCGTAGGCGATTTTCAGCAGCCGATCCTGGAAGGTATTCACCAGGGTGTCGAAGGCCCATTGCTGGCCCTGTCGGAGGCGTTTGATCAGGGCCTTTTCATCCAGCTTGGCAATGGGGGGCAAGCCTGCATGAGTTTTTGCAGGCCGGCCCGCATGTTTTTCTGCCGGCGAGGCCGCAGGTTTTGCGGTCGGGCCGGTCGGCTGCTCTGTTGTCAGGTGGTTTTGGATCACCGCCATCCTTGGTCATCTTAAGATTCAGGGCAATTAAAATAATTGCCTTCTGGTTTAATATTTCCGGTTATGTCTTACCCAAACCTTGGCGCTGCGCCAGTAGCCGTCAGCTACCTTGAACTCTTCATATCGGCCTGAAACCCATTTGCCCCTCCGATTGTAATGAGCGGGGTTCCACCGGGTGTCATAGTTTGGCTCAACCCATGTTTTTCTGGTTTCCCAATGGCCTTTTCGTTTTTTCTTTTTTGCATACCGGGGAGGCTCTTGATGGTAGACATGGTTTACCACAACCGGCTCAGGTTCAGGCTTGTTCATACTCTGGACTATGGCCGTACCCAAGATGGCTACCCCGGTTCCCAGGATAAATCCCTCAATGGTGTGCCGTCTTGCTGCCCCTGCCTGTGAGATTCCTGCTGTAAATCCTATAATAAGAAACGCTGCGGTTACAATGGCTAATTGCTTTTTCATGATTTCCTCCTGTTTCTGATGTTTCCATATTCAGGCTATTATTTGCCTGTCTGATAGGTATAGACACCGGAAAAAGGAAAAACTTCAAAAAAAAATAAAAAAAATCAGAGAGGAGGCAGGCGCCAGAAATTAACCGTTGGAAGTTATCCGCCAATGGAGGTCATATGACTGATGGGCATATCTTTTGGGGTGCGGCTGTCGAGATCATGGAACAGAGGTTTCTGGGTCAAGGTGGTTTCAATGATCTGCTTTAAGGCCTGATCGTCAGCACCATTTCTCAATGGGGTGAGAATATCGGTTTCATAGTTTTTCAGCAGGCAGGGCCTCAGCGTGCCGCGGGAGGTCAGGCGCAGCCGGTTGCATTCACTGCAGAAATGGGAAGAGACCGGGGTGATGAATCCTAAGATTCCTTTGGCACCGGTTAGTTTGAACTTCTTGGCCGGGCCGTCGTTTTTGTCCCTTTCCACAGGTTCAAGGGGGCCGTGGGCCTCAACAATACGTTCCTGGATCTCTTTGGTCAGGATCTGCTGTTGTTTTTCCACATCAGAATCGCCCATGGGCATGTATTCGATAAAGCGGATGTGAAAGGGATACTTCAGGGTGAGGCCGGCAATGGCCTGGATTTCGTCGTCATTGAAGCCACGTAGTGCAACGGCATTGACCTTGATTGGGGTGATCCCCATTTCATGGGCTGTGTGAATAGCATCCCAGACCTTATCAAAGCGGTTCCGTCCGGTGATGGCTTCAAATTTTGAAGGATCCAGGGTATCCAGGCTGAAGTTCAGCCGCTGGATACCCATGTCCATCAGTGCTGTGATTTTTTTCCGGTTTAGCAGGGCACCGTTGGTGGTGATTGACACATCCTTAAGAGTGTCAATCCGGCACAGTTGCTCCAGAAAGGAGAAAATCCCCTTGCGGACAAAGGGCTCTCCCCCTGTGATCCGAACTTTTGTAATGCCGAGATCACAGGCCAGTCTGGTTAGACGTAAGAGTTCTTCATACTTGGCGATCCGCTCATGTTCGATCACCTTGAACGGGCTTGAAGGGACACAGTATTTACACCTGAAATTACACCGGTCTGTTACCGAGATCCTCAGATAATTAATGGCGCGGTTACCGGCGATCATATCAGATCCTAATCCTGTGCGTCGGAGTAATGGGTCAGCAAAGCGTCAATCAATCCCGGTATGGTATAGGGATCAGCCTCAATGGTCGGTTCAAGACCCAGAGATCTTGCCGTATCAGATGTAATGGGGCCAATGCTGGCCAGGGTTACATCCTTGAGCAGGTCAAGGCCTTCTTCATTTTCAAGCAGAGACATGAAATTGCTCACGGTTGAAGAGGAGGTAAAGGTGACCGCATCAATGGCATTGTCTTTCAGCATATCGATCAGGGTATCTTTACCTTCATCGGTCAGCTCTGTTTCATAGGCGGTTACCTCATCCACCTGTGCGCCCATCTTGGTCAGCTCTTCGGGCAGAACGGTTCTGGCTTTCTTGGCCCTTGGCAGCAACACCTGTTTGCCGGAAATTGCCACATCGGCAAAGGCATCCACAACGGATTCCGCTCTGTAGGTCTCCGGCAGAATATCCGAGACAATTCCGTAATCCGCCAGCCGTTCCTTGGTCACAGGACCGATGCAGGCAAATTTCAGATGTCCTAAAGCCCTGACATCCTTGCCCTTTGCAAAGAGCGTATCAAAGAAGAACTTCACGCCGTTTACAGAGGTAAATACCAGCCACTGGTACTTGGAAAGGTTGTCAATGGCCGTTTCCATCGGTGTGATGTCCTTGGGAGGGGCAATCCGGATGGTGGGGATTTCAATGCACTGGGCACCGAGACGGTTAAGCTCAGCCACAAGTCCGCTGGCCTGGGCCCGGGCCCGTGTGATGACGATGCGTCTGCCGAACAAGGGCTTTTTATCAAACCAGGCAAGTTCCTCTCTCAGGGAGACCACATGGCCCACCACAATAATGGCAGGGGATTTAAGTCCGGCCTCTTTAACCACCTGAACAATGGTCTCAAGGGTACCGGTTACAGTCTGCTGACGGGTGGTGGTGCCCCATCTGACCAGGGCCACCGGTGTATCGGCGGGTTTGCCGTTTTCAACCAGGTTTTTAACGATATTGGCCAGGTTCTTTACGCCCATGAGAAATACCAGGGTGGCATCGGATTTGGCAAATATATCCCACTGCATCCGGCTCTCTTTTTTGCCCGGTTTTTCATGACCTGTGATAAAGGAGACAAATGAGGTATGGTCCCTGTGGGTGATGGGGATACCTGCATAGGCCGGTGCGGAAATGGCAGAGGTTACACCGGGAATGACTTCGTAGGAGATGCCGTCTTCCAGCAGCTCCTGGGCCTCTTCACCGCCGCGTCCGAAGACAAAGGGATCGCCGCCTTTGAGCCGGGCTACGTTTTTCCCTTCTTTGGCTTTGTCCACCAGCAGGAGATTGATCTTATCCTGAGTCAGGGTATGGTCCCCGCCTTTTTTTCCCACATAGATGATTTCCGCATCCTTGCGGGCATATTCCAGAAGGTAGGGGGAGGCCAGGTAGTCGTAGACCACCACATCTGCCGTTTCAATGCACTCTTTGGCTTTGATGGTGAGCAGTCCCGGATCCCCGGGGCCGGCACCGATGAGGAATACTTTACCCTTATTGATTGTCATCTGAATTCAAATTCTCCAATATGCGTTTGCCGCCGTTTTCAAGCAATAGTTCAGCCAGTTCCCGTCCCTTGGCTTTAACCGTGTCAACCGGGGAGGTGATGGTTTCTTTGATAACTTCCTGTCCGTCTTCCGAAGCCACCACTGCCGTGAGTAGGATGGTCTCGTCATCCCGGATTTCACCAAAGCAGGCCACCGGAATATGGCAGCTGCCTTCGATCTGTTTGAGAAAGGCCCGTTCACCCTCCACACAGATCCGGGTGGGGCCGTGATCCAGAGCTTTCATGATCGGCGCCATCTTAGCATCATTTTCACGAGTCTCAATACAGAGTGCTCCCTGTCCCACCGCCGGAACCATGGTGGTTTCATTCAGGTACTCAGTGATTTCCTTTTCCTGGCCCAGGCGTCGCAGGCCTGCTGCTGCCAGAACAATGGCGTCATACTCACCGGCTTTAAGCTTTTTGATCCGGGTATCCAGGTTGCCCCGGATGGGAAGGATTTCAAGGTCCGGTCTGGCATGTTTGAGCTGGGATCCCCGTCTCAGGCTGGAGGTGCCGATTTTGGCCCCCTGGGGGTAGTCGGCCAGATTCTGTCCGTCTTTGGCAATCATGACGTCAAAGGGATTTTCCCGCTCCGGAATGGCGCCGACGGTCAAGCCTTCCGGCAGTTCCCCGGGCATGTCTTTCATGGAATGAACCGCAAGATCAACACGCTCCTCCATAAGTGCGGCTTCGATCTCTTTGACAAAGAGTCCTTTACCGCCTATTGCTGCCAGGGGTCGGTCGGTGATCCGGTCGCCGGTTGTCTTGATGGTCATGATTTCAACCGTGACATCCGGGAACGCCTGCTCAATACGGGACTTTATATAATTGGCCTGCCAGAGGGCCAGCTGACTGCCCCTGGTGCCGATGCGTACTTGTGTTTTCATGGATTTTCTTTTTATCCTATACTGCTGCTGCAGGAACCGCAATTGGTTGAGGGACAGCCGGAGCAGCCGGAGCTGCCGGCGGGAGTGGTGGTCTGAACCTCACCGCCCGGGCCTGAAGATTTGGAAACAAAGCCGCACTTTGACATGAGTCTGGACAAGTCCTGGCTTTCGCAGGAAGGGCATTCAGGTTTGTAACTGCCCATGACCAGGGTTTCAAAGTCTTTGTTGCAGGCGTTGCATTTATATTCGTAAATTGGCATTTCTAACCTCTTTAATACAATTATCAATAAACAAAATAATATAATGGATTAATTACCTTTTTTCAAGGTCTGAACTGAAATATAAACCTGGATTACCAATGATAACGGGGATGAAATTTAGCGGATAATGTACACTCCGAGGAGAAAGAAATTGAAGGCATTACCCGGCAGGGTGAGGGGCGGGGGCGTTCGGCTAAATCACATCCGGTCGTCCTGACCGGATGTGAAGCGGAAATGAACGCGTCTTTCTGTCCTGACACCGCGCTCATTTACGCCGCCTCAACCCCCGCTCCTTCACCCCGCCTGATCCTCCTGGTTTGCTCAATTAGCAATTTGGTATCAGTGTCTTTAATTATTGCTATCCTACGCATTTCGAAACGTCTTTACAGGCCAGTAGACTTAGTGGTATGAATCCAAGAATCGAAAGCTGAAAAGGTCCTGTATGGAGGGTATTTGAATGAATGTGCTCCCCAGACTTGTCTCGAATATGTCAGGAAGCTGAATCATGAAATATTGTCCAAGCTGCAATAAAAAAATAGTAGTTAGAGTATCTGGTAAGTATACCTGTTCATGTGGGGAAATTATTAGACTTGTAAATGAATCAAACGAATTAGTTGAAAGCACTCCGCAACCAAATCATATCAAGGAATGGGTTCTCAATTTCAATGAAAGTATTATTCTTTGTGCTGTTCTACTTTGCAGTATTGCAGTTTTTGCATGGGATTCTGATTTTCCAGATTTGTTTGGTAAATATTCCGGATCTGTCTGGACCGTAGTTACCTATATGCTTTTAGTCTCTTGTCTTCTGTTCCTCATATTTTTAGTTTATCTTTTTTATATCGGGATTTCCGAGAAAAATATTGGTGTCAAAAGTATCATCTCTTTAATTTGTTTGATGGTTGTTGATTTTGTCGTCTTTTTATATTTTCTTAATGAAGTCGGACTTATAGAGGTTGAGATACCAATTATTGGAAATATTATCTGAGCAGAAGAAGATATGGCAAGCGCTTTAGATGTGCCACAAGGATCGTTCGCTGACGTTTGGCTTCAATGAGGAAGTCGAAAATCAATACGATTCAGTCTGGATAGTGTTCAAATAAACTGAGTTATCCTGTTAAATATCATGCAAAGGAAAATTAATCATGAGTGAATTTGAAATTATCGATACGAACGGTGACAATATTCTTAAATACGGGATCTGCGGCTATAAAAATATAAAGCGGGCAGGGTTTTCTGAGAAAGTGGGATGGGTGAAGGAGAGGCTTGCAGAGGGCTTGAAGATTAAGACTCTGTACTCTGCTGCCGCCGGGACCCAGGGGATGATTGAGTATATTCCGGGGGAATACTGCTGGCGGCCTGTTGAGGCTGAAGGATACACATTCATTCACTGTATTTTTTCCGGATTTAAGAAAGAGTATAAGAATCAAGGGTACGGTTCACGCTTATTGGCTGAATGTCTGACTGATGCTGAAAAGGCAAAATCCTATGGTGTTGCCGTTGTAACCCGTAAAGGCTCCTTTATGGTGGATAAGCGGTTATTTATAAAACATGGTTTTGAAATTGCGGATACGGCTTCCCCTGATTTTCAATTGCTGGTGAAGAAGTTCAGGAAAGATTCGCCCACGCCAAGGTTTAAATCCAACTGGGAAGAACGAATAAAAAATTACAGCGAGGGCCTGACTATAATCCGCTCGGATCAATGCCCTTATTCAGTGAAGAATGTGAATGAGATCTGCAAGACTGCTGAACAAGATTTCGGAATAGCGCCCAAGGTGGTCAGTTTGAAAAATTGCAAAGAGGCGCAGAACAGCCCCTGTCCGTTTGGCACTTTCTGTATTGTGCTCAATGGGGAAGTTGTTGCCTGGCATCCTATTAGTAACGGTAGGTTTAAGAATATTATGAAAAAAGCGGATGCGAAAACTAAATCGATGGGGAGATAAATCATGACCTTGATCTTGATGTATCATGGCGAATCTTGAGGAATCATCCGGTTAAAAACTGCGCCCTGATATAAACTTAGAGAGGATAGTGTGGAAAACAATTCAATGAAAAAAATGATCGATCATATCTGGGACACCTCTGCCATCCCGGCACTCATGGACTATATTGCCATTCCTGCGATATCTCCGGGCTTTGCAGCAGACTGGGAGAAAAAAGGTTATCTGATGGATTCTCTGAAATTGGCAGAGAGGTGGTGCCGGGCTCAGGCATTGGAAAATACCGAAATCCGTATCATCTATGAACCCGGGCGAACCCCGGTTCTTCTGATCGAGGTCGAAGCCTTTAACACCTTAGCCCGAGAGACGACCCTGTTTTACGGCCATATGGATAAACAGCCTGAAGCAGAGGGGTGGGATGATAACAAAGGACCCTGGACCCCGGTCATTGAAGACGGAAAACTTTACGGCAGGGGAAGTGTGGATGACGGGTATGCGGTTTTTTCTGCCGTGATCGCCATTAAAGCTCTTCAGAACAGCAGCATTCCCCATGGCAGGTGTGTCATCCTGATTGAAACCTGCGAGGAAAGCGGAAGTCTGGACCTTCCGCATTATCTGGAAACCTGCAGGGAAACCATTGGCGAACCGGACCTTGTGGTCTGCCTGGATTCAGTGACCAACGATTACGAGCGTATGTGGCTGACCGCTTCCCTGAGGGGGATCGTAGAGGGACGACTTAAAGTCTCCCTGCTGACCCAGGGTATCCATTCAAGGGGCTCGGGCAGGGTGGCCTCAAGTTTCAGGGTCATGCGCCGGCTGCTCGACCGGGTGGAGGATGCCCGGACCGGGGATATTTTAATCGGGGAGTTTCATACGAAGATACCAAAAGAGCGTCTTGAGCAGATCCGGGAAACCGCACATATTACAGGGGAGACCCTTGCTGCAAACCTTCCCCTGGTTGACGGGGCTCGGCCCATGGCAGATGACCCTGAAACCCTCATCGTCAACAGCTCATGGAAACCCATGCTTTCTTATATCGGTGCAGATGGTTTTCCTGCAACTTCAGGTGCGGGAAACGTGTTAAGGCCGTCCACCTCCCTTCTGCTTTCCGTCAGAACACCGCCGTCGGTGGATACGGCTGCTGCAGCAGAAAAACTCAAATCCGTACTGGAGGAAGATCCGCCCTTTGGTGCAAAGGTTGAGTTTGATCTCATGGGCCATGCCCGGGGCTGGGACATACCGCCCATGGGGGATGCTATTCACGGCAAAGTCGTCCGGACGGCAGAGTCTGTATTCGGAAAAGCACCGGCATATGCGTGTGAAGGCGGATCCATACCGCTGATGACCATGCTGTCGGAACGATTTCCCGGGGCAAAATTTATCATTACCGGGGCGCTGGGCCCCAATGCCAATGCCCACGGCCCGAATGAATTTCTCCATATTCCCTATGTCAAAAAACTCACCCTTGCCGTCTCACAAATTATCGCCGGGGAATAGGGTGGCTGAGAAAAAGTCCGGCGCCCTGTGAAGCAGGGCGCCGGTGAGGCTCTTCATCACGTCCTTGTTTTTTTAGTACCCGTATTTTTTGAGGACAGAGGATAACTCCCTGAGCACATTCCCTTCAAGGTTTCTGGGTGTAAAACGTTCGGACAGATCCTCTCTGAAATGAACGGGTTCAACCCAATCTCGATAATAACGCAGGAACTTTAATCGATCCGGGGTTTCAGAGATCCTTTCCGGAAAATGCACCGGTTCCTGCCAAGGTGAAAACTTAGCTTTAATCGGTTGCGGCGTCGGATCACTTCTATAGTAGCCGCCCTGTGCCAGGATTTCTTTATCCATTTTAATCCGGTCTGCGATTTTTAATTCGGGATATACTTCGTCCAGTACATGTGCCAGCAACTGTGCTTCAACATCAAGTTCCAAACCCGGATAATAATGTACCGGTTCATGGACGTATGGGTCCAGCTCCTTCCTCTTAACACTGAAAAGGCGGTCATAGGAACGAAAATGGGCCGGCTCCACCCAGTCTGTTTTAATTTTGATTTTAAGCGCTTCAAGCCAGAGAAGTTTTATTTCATAGGTACCTGCTCTGACACCGGAAATCTTATCCTTCTTCAGAGCCAACGCTTCATTGAGCACCTGACGCTCAAAAATGGTACCCTTGAGATTCTCTGCTGAAAAAGAAACATTCTTAACCGTTTTGTTTGAACCGATTTCAATGGTTGCAGGCAATGATGTCGCAACCACAAAACCGATCTCTTTTGATGCGCGGTCAAAGGCCGCATCAATTTTTGACTGATACTTTTCTTTAATGTAGGTATACAGTGAAACAAGGACCTCGTACATTTCTATGTGGTAATTATGAACGGGTTCTACCCAATCCCTCGGGATATAGGCTGATTTCTCATTTGAAAGTGCCATTGATAACTCCTCCTTTGTTAAAATTGATGTGATGTTTCTTGGAACGGTGTATTAAATTACACCTGGCTTTTTTAATTGATCATAGGGCATGAACGGATTCGCTGCGCCCAGAACTTCATCAAGTCCGGTTGAGTAGTTTTCACCTGGGTGTGCCATTGAAAAGACCGTGGCACCAACACCGCAATATGGGGATAATCCCGGTACCGGTAATGGCGTCTGTCGCGGAGAAAATGAGTTGAATCCATCTGAATATTTTGTCGATTGCTTTTCCGGAAGAGACTCTAACTGCTGTAATAGAAAATTTCCTTTTTTGTATAAATAATCACTTCTTGAATCGACGTTCCTTCTCATATATATGCCAAACTCTTGCGCACGCCTTTTATTATCCGAAGAGCTGTCCTTTACGAAGTCATAGATCTCACACAGGCATTCATAGGTATCCAGATTGGTTTCTTTGATAAAATTTTTGACCGATGCTCTAAGCTGGCGAGTGAGCAGGTGAGGCGAAAATCGTCTGAAAAGCTGAAAATAAAAATCGACCTGCATATTGAAATAGTGAAGACCGTTATTGTTAAAATTGCGATCAAAAAAAGCATAGTTGGCAATGCTATGAAACATTTCCGGACCTTTATTCAGAAGGCGATAGTCATACCCGAACCAGTCTCCAGCAAGGATGTTCTCTTTTAAAAGAATCTTTTCCAAGCCGGTGCCGGGATAGGCTTCTGCGCGGCAGAAATTAAAAGGATTTTCAATATGGCGTTCAAGAAAATCAAGGTTAATGAGAATATCATCCATTGTCGTGTAAGGTTCAAACATGAGAATATTAAAGGCCAGATGGACATCAAAGGTGTTGAGGATTTCCAGGGCATTTAGAATTTCTTTGAGTGTGTTTTTTCTGTTGAGGTTTTTTAATTCATGTTCCGAGGCATTTTCTACGCCCAGAAACACTCTGAAGATATTCAACTTGTCCAGTTGTTCCATAGACTCATATGTAATGCTGTCCGGCCGTGCTTTCACTGCAATGGCAATATCGTGTATGCCTTCTGTCTCAAGGCCGTTTACCAGCTCTTTGAACCTGCGGGCTGCCTTTTCCTTGTCCGGGTGGAAAAAATTGTCATCCTGAAAATTGAAAATTCTGATCTGATGCTCATGGTAAAGAATTTTCATCTCATCAATGATATTTACAAGGGAACGCATGCGAAACCGTTTCCCGCTGCTCTTTTTATACCAGGCGTTAATACTGCAGAAGGAACAATTGCGCCAACATCCTCTGCTGGAAAGGATGGATGCGATTTTCTTTCCAAAATATTCATGAAATCCAATCCGTTTGGGGAACGGAAGTTCATCAAGGTTATCCGGATTAAGACGTTTCTTTGTTTCCCTGATTTTCCCTGATTCATCACGATAAATAAGGCCATCCACCTTATGCAGAGTGGCCATGTTCTCGGCCAGTTCACACATAAGCCATTCACCTTCACCCAGGGCCACGGAATCAAATTCAGGAAATTCGGATAAAAGGGTTTCTCCATTAAAGGCGGCAAAAGGACCGCCTGCATTGATATGTCCCTTGTAACCCATCATCCGGATCTGTTTGGCACAGGAGCAAAATTCCTGTGCACGGGCAGTGAAAACCATTGACAGCCCCACGATATCCGGATTGATTGCAGCGACCTGCTCTGCAGCCCGTTGAATATTTCCCTTATCATTGAATTCAACAATGTGAACGGTATGCCCTTTGCTTTCAAGTGCCGCAGCTATATACCGCAAGGCAAGATTTTCTTCCAGCTCCGCGCCTACAAGGGAGATTGTTTTGAAAGCGTCCTTTTTTTCGGCCATGAGTATCCTCACTTTTATCTGATAATGTTCATTAAACTGAATAAAGAAAATGCCCGCAGTCAGAGGAAATCCTCTTGTTTTTTAGTTTAGATCAAGCATTTTGATTACGTTTAAAACTACGAATCAATAAGGGATCGTGCTGTTCTCGATAAAATGAAAACAACATGTAATGAAAAGAGATACTAACGATCCTTTACGTTAATGAAACTGTGGAAGAGATCAAAAGTAGAAAAGAAAATACCGTTTAGAAAATATCGTTCTTAGAAAGAGAAAGAATACCAAGAGCTGAATTCACAGAGTCCTGAAAAAAGATAAGAAAATATAGAATGGGGATAGGCTTTTTGTCAAGAAGAGTATGAAAAATTATTTTGAGGCAAAGGTATGCCATGGTCCGATTCCTGCCTGTCTGCCTTTGTCCCGGTCGGTTTTCGGCGGAATAAATCTGACTACCCAAAGTCCTTGAGACCGCACCGGGTTGGTGGCCCGGTGCGGTGGCTAAATACTCGTGGTCCTGTTGCCGGATAAAGCTTTCTGTATGCTGCCAAAGCGTCAGGGAGAAACGGTATTCAATCAACTGATTGGCAGTGCCGCCAATGGAGAATTATTACATCAGACGGTTGTTTACTTTTGTTTCAAGATGACCGTCCTGCATTGAAAATGAGACCTTAATACGAATTGCCGTTTTTAAGCAGGCCCCCTTATGAAAGAAAGTAGAAAAGATGTTAATCAGCCATGCAATATTTTTTACACTGCCCAGTGGATCTCCTGTACTGAACTGACTGAGCCGTCTTCGTTTAATGCGATTCCGGAGTCAGTGATTCTTGCCTGTAATTGATTGTCGTCATCCATAAGATCAAAGGGGGTGGATGAACTGGATAGATAAATGGCCCCGATTCCGGCATCCTTGATTTTTGTCAGTTGCATGCCGCCCTGGCCGTCATTTTCCCAGAATGCCAGTTCGTCAAAGATCTCATCGTTTTCATCTATCCAGAGATTCTGGTCCTTGTCATATTGGATCAGTTCATAAAATCCGTCCCCGGTGGAAGGGCCGAATAGTTCACTGCCGTCGTTGATGATGCCGTCGTTATTTTTATCAAGGCATAAGAAGCCGCTTCCCGGCATCAGGCCGGTAAGTTCCTCAGCCTCACCGTCAAGGTCAAGGTCCAGGGAAAATTTTGCTTCCGATAACCTGGGTATAGTTCCGTTCAGGTTGATCACCAGGGGGTCTACAAAATAAAATCCGGTTTCCTTTTCCACATAGGTCTCTTCCCTGAAAAATTCCCTGTCAAGGTTCATTTCAAATGAGAAATCAATGCTTTCACCGTCAGCGGTTTTGACTATTCCTTCGCCAAAAAAGTCCACCTGTTCCCTTTCATAATGGTCTAATTTGATTTCATCATGGATAGCATAGCCGTAGGCTGTGGCATCATCCGGACCGTTTGGTGCCGGATTAACATTGACCCAGTCTATATTGGTCATGTTCAGGCGGGGGTGAAACTTGTTTGCAAAATTGTGATCCAAGGGGCTGACAAACTCCTTATTCAACGTATTTAACTCGTCAAGCACATTTTCAAGGAGCCCAGCCATTTTTTCAATCTCTTCTACAATGGATCCTACAGGTTCATTCTGAGACGCCCCGGGAGCCGAACTCTCTTGGACGGCCTCGGCGCTTTCCAATGGATTTCCCTCACTGTCTACCGTTATGAATTTTAACTGTTTATCGGCCAGGTCAAGCATCCGGACGGCTCTTTCCGAAAGCTGCGACTTTGACTGCTCGCCCAATTCTCCCTGCATCTGCTTTAAACTATCCAGCATGTCATGGCGTATCTCCGACTGCTCAAAGTATCTAGTGTAGACTGTCTGTGACTCTTCAAGTTCTTGTTTGTACGTTTTGTTGTTTACGGTTTCAGTCTCATACCACTTTTGGTCTACATTCATCTCCACCTCTTGATAGGTGGTGTTTTCAGCGACTATTTTCTGGTTTTCATCATCCAGATCCCAGTATCGGATTTGCCGGCTGCGTTCAGCGGTGTTCTTTTCCGTGTAGCGGGCATCGGTAGACAACGTGACGGTCGAGGTATCGATTTTCATAATTTTTCACTTCTTCTTTTAGGAGGGCTGTTCATCATCTTGAATCCGAACCGAAATGAAATGAACCGGTATTTTCCTTGAATACCGTGAGATTGTGATAGTAGAGATTAAAGCAAAATTTATACCGAATTGCAGGGGTATCTATATCCCATTGATTATAAAGAGCAAAATCAGAATCGGGATATTCTACTGGTCAGGAAACCGGGCAAATATAGCCTAGTGCTGCTTAAAATTGCCCAATAAGATCAACTGAGATGAGCTAAGATTCTTGACTAATATTTCAAACTTACCTACAAAGAAGTGGCAGTCTTTCGAATCCGTATCAGATTTGTGAACCCATTTTGAGGCTAAAATGATGCCAATAGCAATGACTCAGGATATGATGATCGTCTTTGGATTTCTTGTGTTTGTAACTCTGCTTTTCATTTTTGAAATCGTCCGGGTGGATATGGTCGGTCTTTTGATGATGGTCATGCTGCCCTTGGCCGGTGTTATCTCCCCTTCCGAAGCCATCAGCGGATTAAGTTCCAATGCGGTTGTATCAATTATCGCTGTCATCATTATCGGTGAGGGCTTAGATAAAACCGGTGCCATGAATATGGTGGCTAGAAAGATCATTCAATATGCCGGAAAAAGCCAGGTCAGGATAATGGCACTAGTCTCGGGAACCGTGGCTATTATCTCCAGTTTTATGCAGAATATTGGGGCGGCAGCCCTGTTCCTGCCGGCTACCAATAGGATATGCAGGCAGCTCAATGTACCGGTCTCCCGTATCCTCATGCCCATGGGGTTTTGTGCAGTCATCGGCGGCTGCCTCACCCTGGTCGGATCAAGCCCCTTAATTTTGCTCAACGATCTCATGGCATCCTGGTGGGAAAACAATCCGGGCGTTACCGGAGATCAGACCTTTGAGGCCTTTTCCCTTTTCAGCGTCACCCCCATTGGGTTCGCCCTTATTGTCTCCGGAATTTTATACTTTGTTTTTTTCGGTAAATATGTTCTTCCCGATGTCTCAACAAAAGATGAAACCTATTGTCTTCTGAATCATGACCTTGAATGTACTTACGGCAAGGAGATTGACAGTGCCTATGAATTAAGAGCGCCT
Source organism: Desulfobacteraceae bacterium (assembly GCA_003354055.1). Next base: position 14,044 of record PIVQ01000023.1, read on the forward strand.
GCGGATTTTGTCACCAAACGTCTGGATGAACTTGGGATCCGTCCTAAATTTCATTCAACCGTTATCTGCATCTTCAAAAAGGGACCGTCCGGCGGCATACATCGAATCATGGTGCCGTCACGGTCCGATATTGTTGAACCCGGCGATACCATCGGTGTCATCAGCAACCCGGATCATGTCCATAACCTTGCCCGGGAAATGGAATGGGAACTTAGTGATGAACTCAACCTGCTGGGCGAGGTGTTGTCTCCGGATAACGCCGGTGTGACAGAGGCAATCATCACGCCCCGGTCTGAGATGGTGGGAAAAACATTGCATCAGGTCTACTTCAGAAAAAGATACCAGGTGAACCCCCTGGCATTCTACAGACGTGACCATGCCCTTTTTGAAGATATTTCAGAGACCAAAATCCAGCCGGGTGATGCATTTTTACTCTATGGGGAGTGGGAAAAATTTCATCTGCTCCAGCAGAAAAAGGATCTTGCCTTTGCAGAACACATTCAGGGCGAAGTCATGCACCCGGAAAAGGCAGGATTTGCCGTTGCCTGTCTGGCCCTTGCCCTGGTGTTGGCACTTGGTTTTAATGTTCAGTTGTCCATTGCACTTCTAACCGGTGCCATCGGCATGATTTTAACCCGGGTACTGACCCTTGACGAAGCCTACCGCGGCGTAGACTGGATGACTGTTTTTCTTCTGGCCGGACTGATCCCCCTGGGTCTTGCCTTTGAGAAAACAGGCGCGGCTCAATATCTGGCCTCGTCGCTGACCCATCTCATGCAGGGCGCCCTGACTCCCTTTGTACTGTTTTTACTTATCGGATTGTTGACCTCGTTTTTCACGCTGGTCACTTCCAATGTGGGGGCTACTGTTTTAATGATCCCCCTTGCAATGAATATGGCAGTCCAGGTCGGTGCAGACCCTAGAATGATTGCGCTTCTGGTGGCCGTCGCCGCATCCAACACCTTTGTTTTACCCACCCACCAGGTCAATGCCTTAATCATGCGGCCGGGCGGCTATAAGGTGAAGGATTATGTCAAAGCCGGGACGGGAATGACGATTCTCTTCATTGCTGTTGTCATGTTCATGATGGTTACTTTTTACGGGATTTCCGTCTGATAAATCCTTATCCCCCATCTCCCACAACGATAAACGGTGCCCATAAAAAAGGATGGGCATAGCTTGCCACGGGTTTACCCTGGTACAAAAGTTTTCTGTTGTCTATGAGATCTATCACGGATGCCTGCAATGCCCTTGCCCTTGAACTATCCGGATTGTCATTCTGGAACCGGAAAAGTCCTGTGGTCAGTTTTTTGGCAGAGGTACTCTCCACAGACCACATCGTGACCAGAAGAGCCCGGGTGCCGGCATAGAAAAAAGACTGACCCAGGCCTGAGACCGCTTCTGCACCGGCCCCGTCTCCGGCACCGGTGTTGCAGGCAGATAACACTACCCAGTCTGCATTGAGCTCCAGCTTCAATATCTCTCCCATGGTCAGCAGGCCGTCTTCTCCGGATTCTGCCGTGACATCAGGTGCGGACAGGGCAATGGCCGGCTGGTTCAGGCCGTCCAGGTCTCCGGGGATCAGGCCGTGGGATGCAAAGGCAAGGACGTTTACGGAAGCAAGATTTAAAGCCTTGAGGTTTCCCTCTGACGCTCTTTTGCCAAGAAAGACACTCTCTGACAGGTCTGCATCCATGACTCTGGCAATGCTCAATATTTCCTCTGCCGTGTCAGGCAGACGGTTCAGGTCGCCAAGGGTGACCGAACGATTCTGGACCGGTTTGGTCTTCGCATTTTTAACCTTTCTTATCCCCCTTACCTTTATCGGGGTCCCGCGTTTAGCAAGGCCGATAGTTTTGGTGTCTCGGTCCGCGACCTGGGAAATGTTGAAAACAGGGTCTCCGAATCCCAAAAAAGAGTTTTCCCCCCGGGCTGTTTGGGGAAAGAGCCTAAGGGTAAACAGCGACGCCACCGAGGGCAGTCGTGTGATGGATACTTTTCGGATCAGCCAGTCCACATTGCGATAGCGGTCATACAACAGGTCACGGTCCTCGCCGGGCATCTGAACCGATTCGGGCATGATGCTAAATGGAATTTGTCCCAGAGCCCCCGGAGCCACCACCAGAAGATCCCTTGCGTTTTTCCAGCCGGCTTCAACCGGTTTGAATAGCCTGGTATAGAATTCACGGGCCAGGTCTATGTCAAATTCAGGTATATCCTCAAAAATTTCAGGGCTTGGGGCCAGGGAATATCGCAATTGTCTGACCATGTTTTTAAGCTTTTCATTGTTGATATTGGCCACACCGAATGCCGCAGGGCCTGATTGTGGGATTCCCCATAGATAGACGCGGTCTGATATCGGGTAAAAGATCACCATGGCCTCTTCGGGTTTAAGGATATCCCGGATGGCAGAAAATTCTTTGGCCCGGGGATTCATAAATTCGGAATATTTAGGAAACCTGGACTCGATCTCGCTGAGGAATGCCTCCCTGGCCTTTGACAGGGCAGACAGATTTGTACTTATAACGGACAGGGCTTCTTTGTCCTGGGCCGGTGCCGCAGCCAGCTCAGCCAGGGAATTTTTCATGGCATCAATCTGTTTTGATGCATCCTGCTCCTTTCTGACAAGGTCGGAAAGTTCCGGATCAACTGCAGCAGATCGAGCTCCGCTGGCTCCCAGAGCTCCCTGTACTCGGCTGGTGTTCAGGGCCTGGCAAAGCATGAATATCTGTGATGCGGTATTGGTATTATGGTTTTTTTCACCACCGGCCGCATGGATCTGTAAGAGTAAAGCCATATAGGATTCCACAATCAGTTTCCGGCGGAATATTTTAAGGAAATCATCCTCTCCTGCCTTTTCCCTGAACAATACGGGTACGGCCTTGCCAAAATCCGCTAAAGCATTTTGGATATTGCCCTGTTTAAAGTTCACCATCCCCCTGAAGGCCAGGACCTCCGCGGATTTATCGTGCCTGTTCCCATAATAGGGTTTCAGGTACTTTTCAAAAAAATCAATGGCGTCTATGGCCGGATCTGTATTTCCCGTCATCAGGTGACAGAGAATTAAATTATGGTTTTGACGGACCCGGGTGTTGTAAATAAACTGGTTGCCTGCCATATCCTGCTCAATTGCATTAAATTGTCCCAGAGCTCCGGTAAAGTCCCTTTTGGCAAACATCACCTCCCCAAGACGGACTCTGACCTTGGCAAGGCTCGTGGCCTCATGACTGACTCCGGCCTTTTCATAGGCATCAATACTGGCAAGGAGCATTTTTCGGGCATCACTGAGTCTTCCCTGCTTGAGCAGTATCTCTCCGAAAAATCCTGTCATGGAACCGGTAAGGCTTGAATATCGTCCGCTGTGAGCCACTGCCAGTTTTAAACCTTTCCTGACCATGAGCTCGGCCTCGATCAGCCTGCCTTGTGATTTCAGATTTTTTGCCAGATTCAGATGACTCATGATAAAGGCAGATGGCTTTTTCGCTTTCAAAGAAGCCAGAGTACTCTGATATTCCCGCCAGTATTTTTCCGCCTTTTTGTGCATACCCCGTGATGAAAAATGAAGGGCATTCAACCGTGCCCTGGCTGCCTGGATTTTTATCAGGCCTTTTCCGCCGGCCTTTCTTGAAATCCTGTTGCACAGTGCAATCCCCGCCTGGACCGCCTGGGACCCCTGCTCAAAATCCCCCATCTTGAATAAGGTAGTGGCCAGCAGGATATAATGGTAGGGGGAAGGTGAGATCCTGATCCCCTGTTTGCAAAGGGCCTGACCCGTTCTGAAGTTGCCCAGCTTTACCTCTGCCGATGCAAGGGATTTTAACAGATTGCTCATCTGTCTGGAGGGGATTTTGTCTGTTGTTTCCGCATAGGCCAAGGCTTGCCGCTTGTCTGAAAGTTCCTGCCCGGCCCGGCCAAGTTCATTTGCAGCCCCTCCTCTTTTCCGGTAAAAAACGGCAAGTACAGCCGGATCATCCGTATCCGGCGGCAGTTCATCAGCCTTTGCCCTGAGGGCGTCGGTAATCTGCTTATCAAAGGTATGGGCCTGGTCCAGAACCGAGAGGATATCCTCTATTGATCTGGGCGGCGGGACAAAAGAGACCTGACGCATGGATACAGATACCTGCTTGGCCTGTTCCAGGGTCATTTTTTTCTCTACACAGGAAGAAAGAATACATAAGATCAACCCAATGGTTAAAAAGCCGCCACTAAAGACTACCTTCATTGGTTTGTGCATAATTTAGTTCCTCCGCCGGTCTATTTTTCGGTCAGAGCCACAGCCCCGTTCCAGTCATCTGGAAGGGGGGATGAGGCAAGCCTGTTGATCCGCTTGATCATCCTTCCTGCGGCCGGGTCTTCCGGGTACAGGGCCAATGCCTTCTCAAATTCCCGTGCTGCCGATGAAAAGTTGCGGTCAAGGTAGTGGTTGAACGCCGCCTCGTAGATTGTGTGGTAACCGTCCTCTTCCGGATCAGCCTTTTCAAATCCGTATACCTCATAGATTTTTACAGGCCGGGTTTTGCCCTTTACAATGATGAAATCCAGCAACCGGGTTTTGAATTTACCGGGTGTCATCTGCTCATAGGTGTTTTGGGAGATCATAATGGCTGTCCCGTACCGCTTGTTGGCCCCTTCAAGTCTTGAGGCCAGGTTCACTGCATCCCCGATTACAGTATAATCAAAGACAGCTGTTGATCCGATATTTCCCACTACCATGGTATTGGTATTGATCCCGACTCTGCAGTTCAGCTGTGGCAGTCCTTTTTCCTGCCATATTTTTCTCATCTCCCTGAGCCTGGCCTGCATTTGAAGGGCTACCGAAACAGCCTGATCTGCATGGTCGGAGCTTGCAAGGGGAACACCGAATTCAGCCATGATGGCATCTCCAAGGTATTTGTCGATAATACCCTCATGGTCCAGGATAATCTCGGTCATCCCGGTAAGATACTCGTTTAAAAGGCTGACCAGGGCGTGGGGAGAAAGCTTTTCAGAGACCGAGGTAAATCCCACGATGTCGGAAAAGAAAACCGTTGCCATGCGTTCTTCCCCCCTGAGGGCAACCAGCCCCGGGTTGTTCAACAGTTCTGCAACCACCTTTTTGGGGACATATTTGGAAAAGGTATTTTTGATGAATGCGCGATCCTTTGCCGTGGCAGCTTCCAGCGTAACGGTAAGTCCGGCAAAAATGAAAAGAATCACCCCGCTGACCGTTGCCACAGGAAATAGACTGAAGTTCAGGAATTGGATCCATGTGAGGACCAGCACGCCTGCAAGAACGGCCGCGCCTGTCCCATATAAAAACCAGGGCGATTTCATGGCAGCCGCAGCTGTCAGCAGGACGCCCAGAAGGAAGATCACGGCCAGCACCTGGCCAAACGGCCATGGACTGTAAAATGTATGGGTAAGCATACCGTTTAATGCCGACGCATGCAGGATAACCAGGGGAACATCGGTTTCAAGTGGGGTGTCACCCAGGTCGGAGGTGCCGGTTGCCACATCTGCCACCAGGATAAAATTGCCTTCAAAAATATCGTACAGATTGCCTCTCAGGTTTTCATCAGCATAGGACTCAACCAGGGTATGGGCCGGCATATGTTTGAAATCTTTTCCCATTTTATCTACAAAAGGAACAAAGAGCCTGCCTTTTTCGTCAATGGGAATGGTATAATCTTGTTCCAGCATGTTATCCTCTGTGGCCTGGATAAAGATCTGTCGCCCCCAGTCCACACGGATCTTGTCGGGTGAGACACGGGCCCAGTCAAGGAAGAGGGAAAAGCTTAAGGTCGGATAAAAAAACTCATCCGCCTTCACCAGGAGGGGAAGGTGCCGGTACACACTGTCAGAGTCGGCGATCACGCTGATATTACCGGATCCGGCGGCAACCTCTGAAAAATCCTGATACTGCATAAGCGCTCTGGATGCATAATAGTGGGTCGGCTTACCCGACTGAACCGGAAAGTCCAGGCCATATGCGATTAACGGATCCGCCTCTTTCCGGCCTTTGAATTCAACCGGACTTTCAGAGAGGGCCAGGCCAAAGGGCAGCCAGGCCGTTCCCAGGTCATCCAGGGACCGGGTAAACGCCTGGTCATCGGCTATGGGGCTGGGTCTGGCAAAGATGATATCATAGGCCACGGCTTCAGCTTCTAAATCTGCCAGGGCCTGGTTGACCCGTGCCATATCTTTTCGGTCCAGGATATTTTTCCCGAACGCATCGTAGGAGGCATCGGTAATGGTCAGGTAGACGATCTCAGGGCTGAATGAGGGCTTGGGACCGTAACTGTGTTGAACCGCCTGCTTGTAGAAAAGATCAAGAATCTTATAGTCGTAAGTATTCCAGACACTTCGGAAATGGATAAAAAAAATGGCCAGGATGACCATATAAGTAGTGGAAACCAGCCCGATGACTCTGAGAAGATTTTTATGTTTAAATCCCATGGATACGATACCCTCCTTGCCCGGTAATTGACGATTTTGTTCTTTGCGTAAGGGATTCTGGCCTATGTTTTAATAATTTGTTTGTTATTTTATCCCAATTACGATAAATTTTATAGAGTCAGCCTGATTTTTTTAATCACCCGACAGGGTAAATCTGGTTCTCAGACATATCCTGTAATGTATAGCCGTCATCCTGTGAGGAAAGCAACATGAAAAAAAATAGCCATCAATGGATTGTCGTTGTCTGGATTCTCGTTTTTATAATGGTTTTGGGCTTAGGTTCCGCCTTTTGCAAGGATGATATGGTTCGGGCAAAGATCGGCATCCTCATCAGTTCAAGCAATAAGGATCATATGGCTAAATCCAGGGATAGGCTCATATCCGGGGATTTGCTCCGTCTCTTTGTCCACCCTGAAAATGCCTCCTATATCTATGTGGTGTATTCGGATACGCAGAAGGCTGCCCTTTTGACCCGTGTTGAGCAGGGGGATACTTTGGTCCTCCCGTCTATTGATGAATCCTATGAAATAGACGGTGCCAGCAAATTTGAGCTGTTCACCATTGTTGTTTCTCCGACAGAACTGCCTGAGATTACAACTCTTCTGGAAAAGGACGCTGCACATGGGAAATGGGCATTCCTTGAAAAAGAATTGATGGAAAAGAGCCGTGTACATCTGACGGAAGAGACCGACTCCACCATTGCCATTGCCGGGAATGTCAGGGGGGCAGGTGGAGGTCGCCGCGAGACCAACCAGTCCTTTGTGAAAAAACTTCGCACATATTCGGGCAATGCCTTTCTCGTTAAAACCTTTGAGTTCAGGGTGAAAAAATAGAGGGCGCCTGACGCTCAGACAAACCAAAAGACTTAGGAATCGTTACAAAATAACTTGATCTAAATCATTTCCAAAACCCCTTAAAAGACAGGGTGTTTTGAAAACAAAAGGTCAAGTGATTTTGGAACCGATCCTTAAGGGTTACTTCATTGACATCTGAAGAATAGGTGCGTTTTCAGATAAAAAAACGCGCATCAACTCCGGCAGGCCTGTTTTCGTTCGTAAAATTTCCAACCAAATCATATGTAGTTCCGGTATGGGGTAAAACTCTTACCGTTTTATTGTTGACATTCTTTTGAAGAAAAGCAATGGTGGTATTACCACCAGCCATTATTGTGTATTCAAAGGAGCCCGATGATAGAACCCATCCAATCTGCCAGCTTAAAAGAACTTTTCATTCAGAACTTCGAAAAAATGATCTTCTCGGGATATTTTAAAATCGGTGAGAAACTGCCTCCGGAGCGGGAGCTTGCCCGAAAAATGGGGGTGAGCCGGCCAGTGGTCCATGAGGGGTTGGTGGATCTTGTGGCCAAGGGGCTGGTCACTATGGTGCCAAGAAGAGGATCCGTGATCAATGATTATCGTAAGACCGGGTCTCTCTTTGTTTTGACCTCTCTGTTTGAGTATGGAGATGGTCAGGTGTCTGAAAAACTGCTTGCCTCCATGCTGGATATGCGGATGCTTTTTGAGGTGGAAAATGCCGGGCTTGCAGCCGTAAAAAGATCCGATTCCCAGGTGACGCAATTCAAGGATATTCTGGCCAGGGAAACCTATGTTGACCATGGCGATAAAAAAGGGCTGGCCGCCCTGGATTTTGAATTTCACCATCTCCTGGCCATGGCTTCGGACAACCTGGTCTATCCATTGTTGCTCAACTCCATGAAGCAGTTTTATCTGAGCCTTACTGAAAAGTTTTTCTCAGATCCCAAAGTGGTGCCCCGGGTTTTTGAGAGCCATTCACAGCTGGTCCAGGCCATTACCGATCAGGCACCGGAAGAGGCCAGAACAATTATGGATGAGATTCTTGTCCACGGCGAAAAGAATCTAAGGGAAATTATAACATCGTAACTTAGGATCGGCTCCAAAATTACTTGATCTTTTGTTTTCAAAATACCCAGTCTTTTAGGGGTTTTGGAAACAAGTTTCTGCCCTTCAGGGTATTTAGATGAAGTTATTTTGTAACGATTCCTTAGGAGGCTTCCATGAACCAGGTCAATACCGGAGGGCAGAAGAGCGAAACCCGAAATTCCCCAAGGGTCAAATGGCTGCGGGATTATTATTTTAAGGGGAATAAGCGAAGCTGGAACAACGAGTACACGGTCTGGTCTACCGGCACCCCATGGGACCTTCAATACCATGAGTTCACCTATTATATCGTTCCTGAGACCTATCTGATGTTTGACGTCATGCGGGGAGGATATGCCCAGGCTGCAAGGACTATCCCCGTCAAGCCGGATTTTTTCGATAGGAGCATTGCAGAGCGGCGGGCCATCTTTGTTAAAGACGTCATGGTCAATCATCTGCCCCAGGAAATTCTGCCGGGCGATCTCATTGCCGGGGGAAGGTTCAACGTCCTCACCTCCATGTGTCTGACCCAAAAAGAACAGGAAGACTATAACGGAATTATTCTTGGAAAATCCGGTGTCAGGGCCAGGGTCAAGTGGTTTCATGACCACGGATACGGCAATGCCGGTGCTACCAGCGGCCATCTTCTGCCGGGTCATGAACGTGCCCTTAAGCTTGGATGGAAAGGAATACACCAACAGATAACCTCTCAATTGGAAGATCAGGAAGATAAATCCGGTCCCAAAGGGGCCCAGCTTCGGGCTATGGCTACAGCTGGCACCATGGCCGGAGATCTGGCAGGCAAATACTCTGATCTTAGCAGACAACTCATGGCAGAAGAGACAGACGAGACCAGAAAAAAAGAACTTGAACAGATGGCACTCAACTTAGAGCGTGTGCCCTGGGAGCCGGCTGAAAATTTCTGGGAGGCTGTCCAGGCTCTGTGGATCAATCACATGCTCATTATGAGTGATGAAAACTATCCCGGCCCCGGGGTGTCTCTCGGCCGCATGGATCAGTATCTTTTACCCTATTGGGAATTATCCAAAGCCCAGGGCATGGACAGAGAGTTTGCCAAAGAAATTTTAAAATGTTTCTGGATCCATTGCAATACGGCCTATGACGCAACCATACGATGCGGTAATCAGGGGATTACAGCCGGTTACGGCCAGCTTGTCACCCTGTCGGGCATGGGGCCTGAGGGAAAGGATCTCACCAATGAACTGACCTATATGATTCTTGAGGTCATTGATGAACTATCTCCTCTCTTAGAACCCAAGCCCAATGTCAGACTCCACCGACATGTCCCGGATAAGCTCTATGACAAATGCATTGACATGATCTCCAAGAGTGAGGGCGCACCTTTCTTACTGAATTTTGACGAGCGCTCCATGGCCGGTATGCTTACCCAGGGGCAAAGAGGGGATATTTTAGGGTTCATCCATGAAAACAATGTCCATGACTATGCCCCGGTGGGATGCCTGGAAAACACCATGGTCGGCAATGACAGGTCAGGTACAGTGGACAACAACCTGAATTTGCTCAAAGCTGTGGAACTGGTCCTGACCCGGGGCAAAGATTTGGTCGCCTATACAGATCCCATGACAGAAAAAAAAGAAAAAATAAAACAGGACGGACCTGATACCGGTGAGCCCGGGGCATTCACCACCTTTGATCAATTTATGGATGCCTTTAAAATTCAGATGGCCCATATTGTCAAAAAATGCGCTGATCTCTATGAATTATCCGAATCCCTGAGACATGATTATTTTGCCACACCATATCTGTCCTGCCTGGTAAAAGGATGCATGGAAAAGGGACTGGATGTCACGGACGGCGGGGCTCAGATCAGTTTCACTACCATGGAGGCCGTGACCTATGCCACAACCGTGGACTCCCTTCTGGCCATAAAATATCTGGTCTATGATGAGAAAATCTGTTCGCTGGCCCGGCTGACCCAGGCTCTGAAAGACAATTGGAAAGACCATGGGATCCTCCAGGCAAAGGCCAAAAACAGGGCACCGAAATACGGAAGGGATGATGACAGGGCAGACAAACTGGCAAGGCAGGTCATGGAGATCTTCTGCAATGAGACCTGGAAGCATAAAACCCGGTCCACCAACCGGCAGTTTCGGCCGGGCATGCTATCATGGAATTATTGGGCCGGAGACGGTCATGTCATGGCAGCCTCTGCCGACGGCAGGGAGCGGGGGCAGTTTCTCTCCAATGCCATTTGTCCTTCCAACGGAGCAGACATCAACGGTCCTACTGCCAATTCCAATTCCGTGGGCAAGGTATTGGGTGGAAAAGCTAAAACTCCCACAGGAAAATTTACAGAGTTTGTCAATGACCTTCCCAACGGCGCTTCACATACCATTACTTTTAACCCCTCCCTGTTAAAAGACCCGGATCATAAGGATAAATTCAAGGCCTTTTTAAAGGGATATAATGAAAACGGGGGAACCGCCCTTCAAATCAACATGCTGGATCCTGAGATGCTAATGGATGCCCAGAAAAATCCGGGAGATCACCGTCACCTGCTGGTGAGAATCACGGGATACAACGCCTATTTCACCAGTATCGGCAAGGAACTTCAGGATGAAGTCATCAAACGGATCAGCCATGGACAATTTTAGCCCCGGTCTCAAAGCAGAATTGACGCGGGCAGAATCGCCCCCGGTGAATCAGATCTCCGGGGAGCATTCCTCAGAAGTTCAGCTCCCCGAAGGTCAATTCCCAAAAGGGCAGTTCCCAAAAGGGCAGCGGGGCATGGTCCTTGAAATCCAGAGGATGTCCACGGAAGACGGGCCGGGGCTGAGGACCACGGTTTTCATGAAAGGCTGCCCTCTGTCCTGCCAATGGTGCCATAACCCGGAAAGCATCTCCCCAAAGCCCCAATTGGTCTGGCAGGAGACCGGCTGTATCGGATGCCTGATCTGCGTTGAGACCTGCGAACACGGGGCGCTGTCATCAGGACCGGAAGGTATGATGATCAACCGGGATCTTTGCTGCGGCTGCGGAAAATGCGCCGACCAATGCCCCAGCCTTTCCATGACGCTGCTGGGGAAGGAGTGGTCTCCCCAAGACCTGGTCAATGAACTTATCAAGGACCAGGCCTATTTTAAAACATCCAAAGGCGGGGTCACCCTGTCCGGCGGAGAGGCCACCCTTCAGCACGCCTTTGTGCATCAGGTCTTAAAGGGATTGCAGGCCTGCGGCATCCACACGGCCCTGGATACCTGCGGCATGAGTTCCACTAAAATTTTAAAAAAAATGTTGCGCTGGACGGATGTGCTGCTTTTTGATGTCAAGGAAATGGATGATCTCCGTCATAGGGAGTTCACCGGATCCTCCAATGGGAGAATTCTTAAAAATCTAAAACAGCTGCCGGAACTTTTAAGGGAGACCCGCACCCAACTCTGGATCAGGACCCCTATTATTCCAGGGGCCACAGACCGGGAAGAAAATATTGAGGCTATCGGTGCCTTTATCACAGACCACCTTGAGGGACAGGTCATTCGGTGGGAACTGTGTGCCTTTAACCCTCTCGGGCAGGATAAGTATACTCGATTGGGCAAAACCTGGGCCTATGAGAATACAGGAACAATGGAAAAATCCCGGATGGATTCTCTGTACAGGATCGCAGTTGAATCGGGCGTTGACAAAACTATCGTGGTCCAAAGCGGATCGGTCAGCCAGTTAATAAAGGAGGAAAAATGAAGGTTAAAAAAAGGTTCAACACCTTTGATATTGAAACCATGGCGCCCCTGGAAAAAATCGGCATTCTTGCCACCCGGAATCTGGAGGGCCAGCCCCATATCACCTTTATTAATTCTTTGATGGCCATGGATGAGACCACCATGACTATGGGGCAATTTGTACGGGGAAACAGCAAATACCATATTCAGGAAAACCCCGAAGCAGCCTTTTTCATCCTCTCCCCCCAGACCAGAAAAACCTGGGCCGGAAAAATTGTCTGGACCGGAAAAAAAGATCAGGGCCCGGAGCTTGAAACTTATAAGGAAATGCCCATGCAGCGGTATAATTCCTATTTCCCCATCCACCGGGTTCACTATTTTGACCTTAAGGAAACCACGCCTGCCAAGCAGCTCCCCGTATTTAAGATCGCTGTGTCGGCACTCATGACCAAAGTTGTTGGCGCTGCCGTTCCTAAAAATAAGGGGGACCGGGTATTAAATCTCTATGGTAAAAAATTGCTGGCCAGCCTCATGACCCTAAAATTTTTATCCTTTACAGGCAAAGACGGCTTTCCCGTTCTCATTCCATTTGTTCCCTGTATGACATCCGATTCCAAACGCCTTGTTTTCCCGGCCAATGCCCTGAAGGATTTTCAGGACCAGATAAAAACAAACATGGATATCGCGGTATTTTCTTTAATGACCAGCCTGGAATCGGTTCTTGCCAGGGGGAAATTCATCGGCTTTAAACGGATCTTAGGGGTAAAGACCGCCATGATCGACCTTAACTGGGTCTATAATTCCATGCCTCCAAATGCAGGGCAGATCTATCCTGAAAAAAGCTTACAACCTGTGACCTCTTTTGAATAAAGGGTAAATTCGTGCTGGAAATGCCTTTTGCGACAGATGCAAGAGGGGAAATTGAAGCTATATGGCGCAAGTACTGTTTGATTGGTTTGATGGGGTCCTGACTGGGGACGAGAGGTGAAATCAGCTCAGACCAACCACATGATCAGCACCTCTTCCAACACACAGATTGACCCGGACTTGCCTATGTGCTAATCCTTGAGAAAACAAGGAGCTGACCATGGATTTTCTATTCCGAAAAAGAAAACCATTCCGGCTGATGGCGCGCTTCCTGATTCTGATTCCGATCTTGCTGCTCTGCACGGCTTCTCCTGTTCCGGCCATGGATGAAGAGACCCGGGATGCACTGGTATACTTCTCCAGAGTATTGGAAACAATAAAAACAGATTATGTGGATGATGTGGATCCGCAACTTTTGGTCAGGCATGCCATTCATGGGATGATGGCAAATCTGGATTCCCATTCCGCTTTTCTGACGCCAAAGGTTCTGGATGCGTTTCAGGATAAAACCCGGGGCGGATTCAACGGCCTCGGCCTCAGTCTCGGCCAGGACGAGGGGAAATTAACAGTGGGTTCCGTCTTTAAGGGCAGCCCTGCCCACCGGTCCGGAATCATGTCCGGGGATGTTATTTTAAAAATTGACGGCCGGCCAGTCCGGGGGATGACATTCACAGAAGCGACTGCCGGCTTAAAAGGCCCCGCAGGTTCCCGTGTCAGCCTCAGCTATACCCGGCCTGGCGTATCTGAGTTTCTATCCTGTCAATTGACCCGTGAGATGATCCCTAAGGATAGCGTAAAGGGGATGATGTTGGATATAGTGGGTTTCGGATATATTGCGGTCACCCAGTTCCGGGGCAGCACCCTGAAAGATCTGGAGGATAATCTTGAAGATCTTGAGTCCTCGGATACGGGTCTTAAAGGGCTGATCCTGGATCTGAGGAATAATCCGGGCGGCCCTCTGGAACAGGCCCTGAGCGTGTCGGACCTGTTCCTGGATCAGGGGGTGATCGTGTCAATTAAAGGCAGGAAATCCTATCGGATATTCAACGCCCGTCCCAATACCGTTAAAAGAGCCTACCCCGTGATTGTCCTCATCAACGGCGCCTCTGCCTCCGCCTCTGAAATTGTGGCTGCGGCACTTCAGGATAACGGGCGGGCAGTGGTTATAGGAACCCCCTCCTTTGGAAAGGGATCTGTTCAGACCCTTATCCCCTTTAAAGACGGGTATGGATTGACGTTTACCATTGCCCGGTATTATACCCCGAACAACCGGTCGATTCAGGGCACGGGGATCTCACCGGATATCCGGGTGGAACCGGGTGAATCCGGCGATGTGGCCGGTGATTTAATCGGGGATCCCCAGATTAAAGCGGCCCTGGCTGCATTAAAAGAAAAAACAGACCAGATCACAAAGGCCGTACCCTGATGGGAAAAGCGTCAGGATACAGGCATGGCCCCTCCTTATTCTCAGGTATTTTATTCCTGGCGCTTTCTTTTATCCTTTCTTTTCCCGGATCTGCCGGGGGGGCTCAGTCCATTGAACTGGACCATTATTTCGGATTCAACACCATTTGCAGGTCAGGCAGCTGGGCACCGCTTACCCTGGTTCTGAAAAATCCGGGGGCTGCAATCCGAGCCAGACTTTTAGTCCGGGTAAAGCAGGGAAATGAATTTAACCGGGATATAGTTCAAACCTCATATTCTCAGGAGGCAAACCTGCCGTCCGGTACTAAGAAATTATTTTATTTTGATATCCTGATCCTTTCCGCGCTTCATCCTGTTGAAATTGCCCTTGAAAAAGAGGGTAAGGTCATCTTTTCCACATCCTTTTCCCTTCGGGGGAGAGTGACCCAAAAGAATCTGGTGTTGATCCCCGGGGTAGACGGAGCATTTGCTCCCCTCCTGCCTGAAGAATTTCAGGCCGTAACCTCCAGGGCGGAAA